>JAYSQD010000181.1:0-61799 GCA_043721835.1 Arenimonas sp.
AGGACTAGGCTATAACACGCCGCCTTTTATGGCTCAAGGATTGAGAGGAATTGCCCCCGTGGCCGCAAAAAAAATCGTAAAGAAAGCTGCTAAACCAGCTCCCAAAAAAGCCGCTCAACCAGCCCAAAAGTTGGTCAAAGCGAAACCCGTTGCCAAACCCGCAAAAAAACCTATGGCAAAAGCACCTGTAAAGAAGCTTGCCGTAGTTAAAAAGCCGGTAAAGAAGGCCGCACCCGCAAAAAAACCGGTTGCCAAACCGGTTGCCAAGCCAGTCAAAAAAGTAGCGAAACCTACACCAAAGACTGCGCCGGCTAAAAAAGCCGTTGCCAAAGTAGCTGCCAAGCCAGCCCCAAAAGCGGTGAAGCCTGCTGCCAAGCCAGTGGCTAAAACTGTTTCCAAGCCTGTGTCCAAATTGGCCCCGGTCAAGAAAGCTGCCCCGGCTCCGGTCGCAAAACAGGCTATAAAGCCCGCGCCAGCACCGGCTAAAAAAGCCGATGCTAAAAATATTGAAGTCAAAAAGGTTGAAGTTATTATTCCAGCTGCTAAACAAACTGAAAAAGTGGCAGCTCCTGCTGCCAAGTCACCCGCTAAAGGCAAAAAGCCTGCGGTCGTAGTTCCTGTCGTAGTTCCGGTGCCTGCACCTAAACGCGATATTGGCGTACGCGCAGGCTATGTCAAGCCAGCCAAGCCGCGTCAGGAGCGCATGAAGCTCGCGACCGCCATTGAACGCGTGAACTTGCCCGAAGGTTATAAACCTTCACACAAAGAAGAGTACATGAGCCCTTCGCAAATCGAATATTTCCGCCAGCGCCTGCTGCAATGGAAAAATGATTTGATTGAAGAGTCCAAGCAAACCATCGAAAACCTGAAAGAAGAAGTGCGTGATGTGGGCGACGAAGCCGAGCGCGCCACTCGCGAAACAGAAAACTCGCTGGAACTGCGTACTCGTGACCGTTACCGCAAACTGATCAATAAAATCGACAGCACATTGAAACGTGTTGACGACGGCACCTACGGCTATTGCGTAGATACCGGCGAAGAAATTGGTCTGGAACGTCTGGAAGCCCGCCTCACCGCTGAGCGCACATTGGATGCGCAAGAGCGTTGGGAACATTTGCAAAAGCAGATGGGTGACTAGTTGTTTGTTGTTCTAGTTTTACGAAAAAGCCCCGCAATGCGGGGCTTTTTTTGGTTCTCGTAGGAGGCCGCTTGCGGGCGACGAATGACATGGTCGCGCCCAAGGGCCCTCCTACGAAAATCTATCCGTAGCCCGGGTCACGCTCTACCGACCCGGGTAGATCTGCGAAATATCCAAAGCTGAACATAGGCCAATAAAATTAAAGGGCACTATTGGGATAACACCGCAGCGAAATAATTAAGACAAGTATTCAAAGCCCGGGTCGATACATTGTGACCCGGGCGACAATGCTAGACTTTGATTCACAATATGACTCAAGCCAATACCAACGACCCGCATCAGTTCAAGCCTGCTGCCCTTGAGGACATTTATCGCCAGCATGCTCGGCGTGTGTTTGCGACATTGGTGCGCTTATTGGCAGATTTTGATCAAGCCGAAGAAGCCCTGCACGAAGCATTCAAAGCCGCGATGGAACAATGGCCACAAACCGGTGTGCCCGGAAATCCAGTAGCTTGGTTAGTGTCGGCAGGCAGGTTCAAAATGATCGACCAGCTGCGTCGTCAACGTCGTTTTATTTCATTGGATGAACATAGCGAGCTTGTAGAATTGATTGCGGATGATTCGGTCTTGTTCACCGAGGCCGAAATACTCAACGATGATCAACTGCGATTAATCTTTACTTGTTGTCATCCATCATTGTCACCTGATGCGCAAACCGCATTAACTTTGCGCGAAGTTTGCGGCTTGACGACGGAAGAAATTGCACGAGCCTTTTTGTTGCCTGCATCCACATTGGCACAACGCATTGTCCGCGCGAAAGCGAAAATTCGTGATGCTGGTATTCCTTATGAGGTACCCGAACATTCGATGTTGGCTGAACGTCTTGAAAGTGTTCTGCGTGTCATCTATCTGGTATTCAACGAAGCCTATTCCGCGAGTAGTGGCGATCAGCACACGCGCTCGGATTTATCTTCAGAAACAATTCGTCTTGCGCGTTTGCTGCATGAATTATTACCCGAAGCAGAAGTAAAGGGCTTGCTTGCCTTGATGCTATTACATGAATCACGCCGTATTTCGCGTAGCACTGCCGAAGGTGATTTGATCGCGCTGGAAGAACAAAATCGGGAATTATGGAATGCAGCATTAATCAGCGAAGGCGTAAGCTTGGTGGAGGCTGCGCTGCGTAGCGGGCAATTTGGCAGTTACAGTTTGCAAGCTGCCATTTCAGCAATACATGCCGAAGCCAAAACGTCGGAAGAAACCGATTGGCGACAAATTGTTGGTCTGTACGATGTTCTGTTGCGAATACAGCCCTCACCCATTATTGAATTAAATCGCGCCATTGCCATCGCCATGTGCGATGGCCCCGAAGACGGTTTGAGCCTGATAGATGAGCTACTTAATAATCCAAGCCTGCAGCAATATCACTTGGCCTACGCCGCACGCGCGGATTTATGTCGTCGCTTGGGACGTAAACACGAAGCAATCCTTGCCTACCAACAGGCCTTGGCATTGACTCAGCAAGCGCCCGAGCAGCGATTTATCACTCAGCGCTTGGCAAAATTATCGCGCTAAGCTCATAAAACGCATCGTTTTGAAAATATTTTCAAATCATTGTCGATTTCCGACTTCCCCGTTCGACTAAGTAATGTCAGCTAACAACACTGGCCTAATACCCCACTATTTGGAGTCACTTTATGCCACATCCTATTGTTTACTTAACTTTTGATGGAACCTGCACCCAAGCCATGCGTTTTTACGAGAAAGCCTTGAATGGCAGGCTTACTGTATTGATGAGCGGCGGCGATTCACCCATGGCAGAACACATCCCGAAAGAATCTGCCCATCGTATTTTACATGCCCGTTTAGAACTCGACGATAACGGCCTCTTGTTCGCTGGCGATTGCCGGGAAGACATTGCGTATGAAGGTATCAAGGGTTTATCACTTACCCTCAATTACGACACCATCGAGCAAGCAGAGCGGGTATTTGCCGCATTATCGGAAGGTGGTGTTATCACAATGCCGATGCAGCCGGCATTCTGGGCAAAAACCTGGGGCATGCTGATCGATAAATTTGGCACGCCATGGATAGTGAACGGCAGCATGTTGTCATTTAATTGATAGTGCAAAATTGTTGGCATTGTTTGTACGTGAACGCACTGACTCGTCGCCTTTAATGCCATAAGTTATCATGAGTTACAGGCCTCCTATATTGGTATTGCGATAAATTTAGCTACAAACATTTATGTAATAAATTTTTTATGGAGAACGATGCATGAAATATCTTTGCCTGGTGTATCTATCGCAAGAACAATGGAACAGCTGCCCAGACAGTGTGTGTTTCGATTACGCACAGCAATTGGTAGAAAGTGGCCATATGCTGGCAGCAGAACCCTTGCACGCGGTGCATACCGCTACCACGGTACGTATGCGCAATGGGCAGCTCTCGCTTACCGATGGCCCGTTTGCCGAAACCAAGGAACATCTCGCCGGGTTTTATTTGATTGATGCAAAAGATTTAAACGAAGCCATACAAATTGCCGGAAAAATCCCACCCGCCAAGTACGGCAGTATCGAAGTCCGGCCTGTGCGTGCATTGGAAGTTTCTACACCCCAAATACGAGTGAGATAAACCGATATGAATTTTCTTTGTATTTGTCACTACGATACATGGAAGTTTGCCGCATTGTCCGCGAAAGATTTGCAACAAGTCGCCAGCATTTGTTCACCGCACGACAAGACCTTACAAGATAGCGGCCATTTGAAATTTGTCGGCTCACTTGGCGAGCCGAGTCAATCAAAAACAATATCGGCCAATGCAGACAGCATCAAGGTTGAAGACGGTCCGTACGTGAACACCGATGAACCCTTCGGTGCATTTTTCATGATTGAAGCAAACAATATAGACGAGGCCGTAAAAATCGCGTCCTTGCATTCAGGTGCCCATCTCGGGCAACACTTTGGCGGCGGAATTGAAGTGCGGCCAATTAATTACTTTATGCAACACTAAAGTTTATACCGATGACACATTGTTCTTTCAAAAATAATTATTTAAAACAGGAGAAATAACATGAATTATGTTGATGGATTCGTAGCTGCAGTACCGAGTGCCAATAGGGAGAAATATCTCAAACACGCCTCGGAAGCAGTTATCGTTTTTAAAGAATACGGTGCTCTGCGAGTAGTGGAATGTTGGGGTAGTGATGTGCCCGAAGGCAAACTGACTTCCTTTCCAATGGCAGTGAAATGCCAGCCCGAAGAAACCGTGGTTTTTTCTTGGATTGAATGGCCGTCCAAAAAAGTGCGAGACGAAGGCTGGAAAAAGATGATGGAAGACCCGCGCATGAAACCGGACGTAAACCCAATGCCGTTTGATGGGAAACGTATGATTTACGGTGGCTTTGAAATGATTTTGAATAACACATAAGCATCGTAAGCATCGTAAGCATCGTAAGCCAGGTTACGCCACTGGCATTAACCGAAAGGAAAGTAATCATGACTAGCAAAAACACCGTTAATTTACACCGTGTGCTTACAGCAAAGCCCGAGAAAGTCTATCGCGCTTTCCTGGACCCGGATGCCATGGCGCGATGGCTACCACCCAATGGCTTCACGGCTAAGATGCATCACATGGATGCGAAGGTTGGCGGCACTTTCAAAATGTCATTTACCAACTTCACTACCGGTACGATTATTTCTTTTGGTGGTGAATATCTTGAACTGATGCCGAATGAGCGCATTCGCTACACAGATAGATTCGACGATCCGAATTTACCGGGTGTAATGACGGTGACCGTCACCCTTAAAAAAGTATCCGTTGGTACAGAGCTCACCGTAGTGCAAGAAGGAGTGCCGGATGTAATTCCACTGGAAGCCTGTTACCTCGGTTGGCAAGAATCCTTGCAAAATCTCGCAAGACTGGTCGAACCCGAGATTCCCAACTAGCGTGGGTGGAACCACTAACTGGTGGCACATCGTTGGTGATTCCACCAAAGATTGCGATAGCGTTTGGTGGATACCGCATAGAGCGCGAGATCCACCCTACGATATTATTTTGAATGCGGCTTACGGCCCTGGCCCGACGCTTTTAAAGATTGCGATAAAGTTTGTCGAGCGAGAGCCGACGCTTTTTACCATTGCGATGAGCCAGCTCGTAGGGTGGAACCACTAAGCGGTGGCACACCGTTAGTGATTCCACCACAGATTGCGATGGTGTTTGGTGGATATCGCATAGAGCGCGGGATCCACCCTACGATCAAAACATCGCATCGCGCAATTTGTACCAAGCCATGGCGGCGACCAACATTGGTGTACGAAAGACTCGGCCACCGGGGAAGGGCAGGTGTTTTATTTTTTCGAAAATATCCAGACGTGAAGCCTGTCCACGAATCGCTTCGCCAATGACTCGTCCGGCCAAACCGGTAGCGGCGATGCCGTGGCCCGAGAAGCCTTGGGCAAAATAAATATTCGAGCCCAAGCGTCCCCAGTGGGGTGCGCGGTTAGCACTGATATCAACATAACCACCCCAAACATATTCAAACTTCAGGTTTTTAAGCTGGGGGAAAACGCGAGTCATACGACTAGTCATCACGCCGCGTAAATTTGGTGGTGGCAAAGTGGAATAACTTGCACGGCCACCAAATAAAATACGGTGGTCGGTACTCAGACGAAAATAATCCAAAGCCCAATTGATATCAGCGACTGCCATATCGTTTTTAATCAATGCGCGTGCCTGTGATTCGCCAAGCGCTTCACTGGCGCCGATGTAAGTGCCGACCGGCATGATTTTGCTATCGAGTTCAGGTGCGATGCCATGCACATAGGCATTGCCCGCCAGCACGGCGTAATCGCACTGCACCTGACCTGTAAGCGTTTTGAAAACAGCTTTGGCGCCGCGCTGTAATGAAATTACCTCAGAGTCTTCAAATATCTTTACCCCCAACGACAAGGCTGCACGAGCTAGGCCTTGCGTGTATTTCAAGGGATGCAAATGCCCGCTTTTATCATCATACAAGCCGCCGATATAACGCTCTGATGCAAGCTGATTTTTCAATTGCGATGGGTCCCACCATTGCGTTTTGTAGGAGAAGTTTTTCTCCAGATCAGACTGCCAATTTTTTAGTTCAGTAATATGCCGGGGCTTAATGGCCACATGCGCGTGACCTGCACGCCAATCGCAATCAATGGCATATTTTTCGCAGCGCTCGTGGATAATTCTTAAGCCTTCCAGCGAAAAATTAAATAGTTTTCGAGAATCTTCAATACCGATCATCGAGGTGATTTTGTGTTGATCACAACCAAAACCGAAAATCGCCTGGCCGCCACTGCGACCCGATGCGCCCCAGCCGATGCGTTGTGATTCAAGCACGATAACTTTCAAGCCGGCTTCGGCGCATTCAATGGCAGTGGATAACCCGGTAATGCCTGCGCCGAGAATACAGACATCGGTAATCTCGTCGCCTTGCAGTGTTGGCTGCTCCGAAAATTCCGGCACGCTGGCGGCGTACCAGGAATTTACATGGGCATGTTTTTTCGACATAAGAAAACGACGCGATTAAACCGCGCGCAAATACCACTCGTATTCGAGTGTGGTGACCTGCGTGTAGAAGGTGCGCATTTCTTTCAGTTTTTGTTGACCGAAAATATGTCGGAATTTTTCACCAAAAGTGTTGACGATAAAGTCACTCGCCATAAAATCTTCGATGGTATCGCGCCAGAATAAAGTACGTTGCTCGGTTTGCTGGTAAGCGTTGCCGACAATGGGTGGGCCGGGGTCAAACTGGTTTTCCATGCCGTACAAAATACCGGCCAAGACAGCCGCCGTGACCAGGTAGGGGTTGGCATCGGCACCCGAAATACGGTGTTCTATCCTCATATTCTCCGGGTCACTATGTGGGATTCGCATGGCAACTGTGCGGTTATTAAAGCCCCAGCAATCATTCAACGGTACGAAGGCATTTAATACAAAACGGCGATAACTGTTGGCATGCGGTGCAAACATTAGCATGCAGTCTTTTGAAGATTTTTGCATGCCGCCAATCGCATGGCGCATCACATCGGCAGGTTTTTGCGGTGTGCCGGCAAAAATATTTTTGCCGTCTTTATCCAGCACACTCACATGGATATGCATGCCGCTACCGGCTTGATCGACAAAAGGTTTTGCCATAAAACTGGCCAGCAGGTTTTGCTGCGAAGCAATTTCCTTGATTACACGCTTGAGCATGATCGAATCATCGCAGGCGAGCAGGGCGTCTTTGCGATGTTTCAGATTGATTTCAAATTGCCCAGGCGCATATTCAGCAACGGCGGTGTCGGCTGGAATATGTTGTGCGCGGCAAGCATCGGTTACGGCATCGGTAAAGCCCTGATAATCATTCAGGTCTTCCATATAATAAACCTGCGTGGTGGTATTGCGCTCACCGGTGGCAGGATTGATCGAGGTTTTTGGGCGACCGTCTTTATGCAAATTTTTGTCGAGTAAATAAAATTCCAGTTCGACGGCAACGACAGGGGTGAGTCCTTTTGCGGAGAACCGATCCAGCACGCGTTTCAATACTTCGCGTGGATTGGCTTCAAACATTTCGCCGTGGCCGTCTTCCATGCCAAGCAAGACTTGCGCCATCGGTTTTTTCTGCCAGGGAATAATCTTCAAGGTGCCTGGAATGGGACGGCAAATTCGATCTTCGTCGCCAATGTCATAGCCCAAGCCGGTTTCTTCGACGGTATTGCCGGTGATGTCGGTGGCGATCAATGACATCGGCAGACAAACACCATTGGCATAGATTTTTTCAAGTGCATCGCGGGTGATGCGTTTGCCACGCAGAAGGCCGTTCATATCGGGCAGCAGCAGATCGATCATTTCGCAGCCAGCGATTTGCTGCAATTCGGCGGCATCGTCATCAGGAAGAGGGTAGGAATTCATAGGCAGGGCATCGTCGTAGGTCCAAACTGAATACTATCAGAGGATGTTTGACCTGTAAAAAATACTCAACGGCTGGGGTTTAATTACGGCTGGCAAATATCTAATAAAGTTGCGGCAGCGCAGCAAAATGCCTAAATAGAAGGCTTTCGACTAGTTTCACTGTTATTGGACTCTCATCGCCTGTTGATAAAATAAAACAGTCCGGTTATGGTTCAAGGGCTTCACGCGGAGGCACTATGCATCGAAGACCGCTGGTAATTGTCCCGGCTGATCGAAAAATAATGGGCCAACACGCTTACCATTCGGCCGGCGAGAAATACTTGTCCGCTTTGGTTTCGGGTGCCGATGTTATTCCCTTTATTTTGCCCAGCCTTTCGCCGACCTTACCTTTGCGTGAAATACTGGAATCAATAGACGGTTTATTTCTAACCGGCGCGTACTCAAACATCGAACCGCATCATTATTCCAATGAAGCGAGTTACGAGGGCAATTTGCACGACCAGCATCGTGATGAAAATAGTTTGCCGATTATTGCATTAGCTATTGAGATGCAAATTCCGGTCTTTGCCGTTTGTCGTGGATTCCAGGAAGCCAACGTTGCACTTGGTGGCAGCTTGCATCAAAAAGTACATGAGGTTTCTGGATTGAATGATCATCGTGAAAACACTGATGATGATTTAGATCAGCAATATGCTGATTCACATCCAATAAGCTTGGTGTCGGATGGCTTATTGGCGAGGTTGGCAGGCAAGTCCGAAGTCATGGTCAATTCCCTGCATGGGCAGGGCATCAACGTTTTGGCCGATAATTTAAAAATTGAAGCGACCGCGCCCGATGGCTTGATCGAAGCGGTGTCATTAAAGTCTTCGCATCCGTTTTTTTTAGCGGTACAGTGGCATCCAGAATGGAAGCTGGGTGAGAATCCTTTTTACCTGAGTCTTTTTCAAGCGTTTGGCCGAGCTTGTCTGGCCCGCAACAGCCAACGGAAACCTTTATGAGTCGCAAAAAAAATAGTGAGAAACCATTAAACGCCGAGCAGCAGGAAAGCTCGCTGAAGCGATGGTTAAAAGAACGAAGAATTACCGAAGTAGAATGTTTGGTGCCCGATATGACCGGCAATGCCCGCGGAAAAATTATTCCAGCGGCAAAGTTTTCGCATGATTATGGAACGCGATTGCCCGAAGGCATTTTTGTCACGACGGTCACTGGTGATTATCCCGATGCCTATTATGAATTAGTGGCGCCGTCGGATTCTGATATGTATTTGCGACCCGACGCCGATACCGTTCGCATGGTGCCATGGGCCACGGATCCTACCGCGCAAGTGATTCACGATTGTTTTACCCGTGATGGCAGGCCACATGATCTAGCGCCACGCAATGTATTGCGTAATATTCTTGCCCTGTATGAAGCCAAAGGCATGAAGCCGATTGTAGCGCCGGAGCTTGAATTTTTTCTAGTTCAAAAAAATACCGATCCTGATTTTCCATTGCAGCCACCGGCCGGACGCTCAGGCCGACCTGAAACAGCAAGGCAGTCGTATTCGATCGATGCGGTGAACGAGTTCGATCCCATTCTCGATTTGATGTACGACTATGCTGAAGAAATGGAGTTGGACGTTGACACCCTGATTCACGAATCGGGTGCTGCGCAGCTCGAAGTTAATTTCGTGCATTCCGATCCTATGTCGCGTGCCGACCAAGTATTTCTATTCAAACGTACGATGCGTGAAGCCGCGCTAAGACACGGCATCTATGCGACTTTCCTGGCTAAGCCGATGGAAAACGAGCCCGGCAGTGCGATGCATATCCATCAAAGCATGCTCGATGCAAAAACTGGGAAAAATTTATTTGCCGGGAAAAAAGAAAACCAGCATAGCGAGCTGTTTAAAAATTATTTGGGTGGCCTCCAGAAGTATGTACCGATGGCGATGCCATTTTTTGCACCGAATGTGAATTCTTATCGACGCCTGGCGGTTGGTGATGTTGCACCTATTAATGTGCAATGGGGTTTCGATAATCGGACATGTGGTCTGCGAGTGCCGATGGACTCCTTGGAAAATACGCGGGTCGAAAGCCGTTTTGCCGGTTCCGATGCCAATCCCTACCTTGCCATGGCGGCGACCTTGGCCTGCGGTTATCTCGGCATCATCGAAAAACTGAAACCGACCGAACCACTCACCACCAGCGCACAAGACAAGGGCTATGAATTGCCACGCAGTCTTGAAGAGTCCTTGAAATGGTTACGTGCTTGCGAACCTTTGCAGAATTTAATGGGCGAGCGTTTCGTCAATGCCTATATTCACGTTAAGGAAAAAGAATATCAAACGTATTTTCGTGTGATCAGTTCATGGGAACGCGAGTTCCTGTTGTTGAATGTCTAAGGTGATTGAGAATGTATATCCCCAAACATTTTGAAGAAACGCGTATTGATGTTTTGCACGCAATGATACGTGCCAATCCTCTGGCGACTTTAGTGACCTTGGCCGATAGACAATTCAATGCCAATCATATTCCTATGGTGTTGGACGCGGAATCCGGTATTTTGCGCGCCCATATTGCACGGGCTAATTCGTTGTGGAAAACATTCGATGAAAATAGTGGTTGCATGGCTATTTTTCAGGGGCCGATTAGCTATATTTCACCCTCGTATTATCCAAGTAAAAAAATAAGCGAGAGAGTGGTGCCGACCTGGAATTACGCGGTGGTACACGTTCATGCAAAACTTAAAGTCATTGATAATGCGGGATGGATATTAAATCAAATTAATGCCTTGACTCAGCAGCATGAGACGCCTCGTGAACAGCCATGGAAAGTATCAGACGCACCGGCCGATTACGTGGATCAATTGCTGGGTGCTTTGATTGGATTGGAGCTCAGCATCGAGAGAATCGAAGGCAAATGGAAAGTGAGTCAAAACCAGTCGCAGCTAGATCATCAGGGCGTGATTGATGGCTTGACGCGTGAAGGCACACAGCATGCCGATACGATGGCGTCGCTAGTAAAATCAGCACGTAATTAATTAATCGATTTGAAACCAAGGGTGGCTATGGATCAACATGATTTACATGCTTTGCAACAGCTCGATGCCGCGCATCATATTCATCCATTTAATGATAATGCGGCGCTAGCAAAAAAAGGTACACGAATATTGACCAAAGGCGAGGGCTGTTATGTCTGGGATGCTGAAGGCAATAAAATGCTGGATGCCTTTGCCGGCCTCTGGTGCGTGAACATTGGTTATGGCCGAAAAACATTGGGCCAAGTCGCCGCCAAGCAAATGGAAACACTGGCTTACTACAATAGTTTTTTTGGTTGCACCACAGAACCGACCGTGCATCTGGCTGCAAAACTCGCCGAGCTCACGCCGGGCGATTTAAATCATGTCTTTTTCAGCAATTCCGGCTCTGAAGCCAACGATACCATTTTGCGAATGGTGCGACATTTTTGGGCGGTGCAAGATCAGCCCGAAAAAAATATTTTAATTGGTCGTTTTAATGGCTATCACGGTTCAACTGTCGCTGGCGCCAGTCTTGGTGGTATGAAGGGCATGCATTCGCAAGGCGGGTTACCGATTCCGAATATTCACCATATCAATCAACCTTACTGGTTTGGTGAAGGTGGTGATTTATCACCGGAAGAATTCGGCATGCAGCGTGCGCAGGAGCTGGAAGCGAAAATTATCGAGCTGGGGCCTGATCGCGTGGCCGGTTTTATTGGTGAGCCGATTCAAGGTGCGGCGGGTGTATTTATTCCACACATGAATTACTGGCCGGAAATTCAGCGCATTTGTCGCAAGTACGATGTATTGCTAATTGCCGACGAAGTGATTTGCGGCTTTGGGCGAACCGGGCATTGGTTTGGCTCGGAATATTTTGGTATTCAGCCCGACATCATGACTTTAGCAAAAGGTATCACTTCGGGTTACATTCCTCTTGGCGCGGTAATGTTTAATGATCGCGTGGCCAATATACTGCGAGACAAAGGTGGCGAGCTCGCCCATGGCTACACCTATTCGGGTCATCCGGTTTGTGCGGCGGTCGCTCTTGAAAACATTCGTATCTTGCAAGACGAAAAAATTATCGAAAATATCAAGAGTAATACCGGCCCTTATCTGGCCCAGCGTTGGCAAGCGCTTGGTGAGCATCCGCTGGTTGGTGAGGCTCGTATTGTCGGCATGGTCGGCGCCCTTGAAATAGTGCCCAAGAAGCCCAGCCGTGCTTACTTTGAAGACCGAGGTAAGGTCGGCGCTTTGTGTCGTGATATTGCCCTTAAAAACGGTCTAATATTACGTGCCACTTGGGATGCTATGCTGCTTTCGCCGCCGCTTATTATTACGCGTGAGCAAATTGATGAATTGTTTGAAAAAGCCTGGAAATCCTTGAATCAAACCGCTGAAGCTTTAAAACTTTAACGAGGTAAATGGTCTGTCATTGAGTGATTCCTGTCGTCACATTATTTCTAACTTAAGTGAGAGGTGTTATGAAACTACGTCTTTTAACATTAGCAATTGCCGGACTAACTCTCGTTGCATGCGGTAGCAAGGAAGCTTCTGCTCCCGCCGTTACTACTACTGCCGGGACCCCCGCAGCAGAAGAAAAAGTATTGAACATCTATAACTGGTCCGATTACATCGCGCCCGATACGGTGGCAAAATTTGAAAAAGAAACCGGCATCGATGTCACCTACGATGAAATGGACAGCAATGAAACGCTGGAATCAAAAATACTCGCTGGTGACACCGGCTACGACATCGTAGTGCCGTCTTCCTCTTTCCTTGGACGTCAAATTAAAGCCGGTGCTTATCAGCCATTAGACAAAGCCCAGCTCAGCAATTGGAAAAACCTCGATACCAATCTACTGAGCAAATTAACCGATGTTGACCCCGGTAATGCCCACGCCATGCCGTATTTATGGGGCACAACGGGCATTGGCTACAACGTCGAAAAAATTACCAAGATTTTCGGCAATACTGATGTCGTCAATAGTTGGGACTTGATTTTCAAACCCGAAAATCTTGCCAAGCTAAAAGGCTGTGGCGTGACATTTCTAGATGCTGCTTCCGAAATTATTCCCACCACTTTGTACGCTATGGGCGAAGACCCCAATAGTTTTGATCCAGCGGTGATTGATAAAGCTGCCGCTAAACTTGAAAGCCTACGACCCTACATCACCAATTTTCATTCGTCTGAATACATTGAATCCTTGGCGAGCGGCAATGTTTGCATCGTGGTGGGTTGGTCTGGCGATATTATCCAGGCTAAAGCGCGTGCCGCCGAAGCAAAAAATGGCGTCACCATTGGCTATAGCATTCCAGCCCAAGGTTCGGCGATGTGGTTCGACATGATGGCGATCCCGAAAACTGCCAAGCATCCCAAGAACGCCCATCTGTTTCTAAATTTCCTGATGCGTCCGGAAATTATTGCCGAAGTATCGAACTTTGTTTCATACCCCAATGCCAATGCTGCATCAACAGCATTGCTGGACAAGGGCATAACGGGTGATCCAATGATTAGCCCGACTAAAGAAACCATCAATACAAAATTGTATGGTCTGGCTGTCCTGCCGCCTGAGGTGAGTAAAAAATATACTGCGGTCTGGACTGCGCTTAAAACCACCAATTAATCTTCAAGGGCAAGTGCGATCGCAATCGTAATCGCACTTGCACTTTTTTTTCGATGGAAAATAATTATGAGTGCTGAAATGGCTACTGCAAGCTCGGATCATGTTTCGCGAACGGAAAAATTAGGTAGTGAAAACTACCTTCGCATTATTGATGTTCGTAAAGAGTTTGATGGTTTTGTCGCAGTCGATGCAGTCAGTCTTTCGATACGAAAAGGCGAAATTTTTGCACTACTTGGTGGTTCTGGCTGCGGCAAATCGACCTTGCTGCGTTGCCTGGCAGGTTTTGAAAAACCGACATCCGGAAGAATTGAATTAGACGGGCAGATCATGAACGATCTGCAACCCTATGATCGACCGATCAATATGATGTTCCAGTCCTATGCTTTATTTCCGCACATGACGGTCGAGCAGAACATCGCTTTTGGCTTGAAACAGGACGGCATGGCGAAAGATGCCATTGCAAGACGCGTCGAAGAAATGCTGAGCATTGTGCAAATGAATAAATTTGCCAAACGTAAACCGCATCAGCTTTCCGGTGGACAGCAACAGCGGGTAGCACTGGCACGCTCACTGGCAAAAAGTCCGAAACTTTTATTGCTTGACGAACCCATGGGCGCACTTGATAAAAAGCTGCGATCGCAAATGCAATTGGAGTTGGTCAATATTATTGAACGCCTCGGCGTCACCTGCGTCATGGTGACCCATGATCAGGAAGAGGCGATGAACATGGCGCATCGTATCGCTCTGATGGATGCCGGGCATATTCGCCAAGTCGGTACACCCGATGAAATTTATGAACAACCGACCAGCCGTTTTGCCGCTGAATTTATTGGTTCGCTCAACGTGATTGAAGGCAAGATCGAAGACGACGAATCCGACTTTGTCACGATTCGTTCCGACGCATTGCCCGATACCGTTTATATCGGCCATGGCATTAGTGGCTTCGAGGGTCAGCAAGTGGCTTTTGCGGTACGCCCGGAAAAAGTCAGCATCAGTAAAGACCAGCCCGTTCAAAAACATAATAAAGCGCAGGGTATTGTTGAAGATATCGCTTATTTCGGCAGTCATTCGGTTTATCACGTGCGTTTGCCAAGTGGTTTTAAAATCATGGCGCATTTTGCCAACCGAAAGCGCTGGGCCAGTGAAAACTTTACCTGGAACGACCCTGTGTGGGTATCGTGGGGAGATGATGCCGGCGTGGTGCTGACTACATGAACCTGCCAAAATTTCTCACCCGAAAATTGCTGCCGCACCCACGCTGGGGCGTGATTTCCATTCCGTATTTCTGGATGCTGCTTTTTTTTGCAATACCGTTTCTAATCGTACTGAAAATCTCTTTCAGCTCGCAGGCCGTCGCAATTCCTCCCTACACGCCGGTGATGGAATATGTTGACGAGGGCTTGATGCTCAAATTGAATTTGGGCAACTACATTGAACTGTTTACCAATTCACTTTATGTCGAAGCCTATCTAAGCTCTTTAAAAATTGCCGCTATTTCTACTTTCTTGTGCTTGCTGATCGGTTATCCAATGGCTTACACCATTGCGCGCATGTCCCCTTCGATGCGGAATATTTGCCTGATGCTGGTCGTACTGCCTTCGTGGATTTCATTCCTGATTCGTATTTATGCCTGGAT
Source organism: Arenimonas sp. (assembly GCA_043721835.1). Classification (GTDB taxonomy): domain Bacteria; phylum Pseudomonadota; class Gammaproteobacteria; order Xanthomonadales; family Xanthomonadaceae; genus Arenimonas. Next base: position 15,323 of record JAYSQD010000181.1, read on the forward strand.
TGGTATTTTGCAAACCAATGGCGTGCTTAATAAAATACTGCTCTCGATAGGTATCATCGACACGCCGCTGCAAATCATGAATACGCCGACGGCCGCTTATATCGGTATTGTTTATGCCTATCTGCCTTTCATGATTTTGCCGCTTTATACCAATCTGGTGAAGTTCGATATGCGCTTGCTCGAAGCGGCTTATGACCTCGGTGCAAAACCCTGGAAAGCTTTTCTAACTATCACCTTGCCAATGTCGAAAGCAGGCATTATTGCCGGCTGCATGTTGGTGATGATTCCAGCGGTCGGCGAGTTCGTGATTCCGGAATTATTAGGCGGGCCGGGTACGTTAATGATTGGCCGCGTGTTGTGGAGCGAGTTTTTCAGTGCCGGTAATTGGCCAATGGCATCCGCCGTAGCCATCGTCATGCTGATCTTGCTGCTGATCCCGATCATTATTTTTCATAGATACCAGCAGAAAGAATTGGAGGGCCGCATCGCATGAGCAGCTCTTCTCATAAAGTCAGTTGGTTTGGTCGCAGTTTTCTCGGCCTTGGGTTTCTGTTTTTATATTTACCGATTGTGTTGCTGGTGGTTTTTTCGTTCAATGAGTCACGACTATCAACTTCGTGGTCCGGTTTTTCATTGAAATGGTACGAAGCCTTGATGAATGATGACTCCATGCTGAAAGCGGCATGGGTCAGTTTGAAAATTGCCTTTACTTCTGCAACGGCTGCCGTGGTGCTAGGAACATTGGCCGCTTTAGTCATGACGCGCTTCCAGGTATTTCGCGGCAAGACCTTATTCGGAGCCTTGATAACCGCTCCTTTGGTGATGCCTGAAGTCGTTACTGGACTGGCGCTGCTATTGATGTTCGTCACTTTATTTGCACCCTTTGGCGTGTCACCCAAAGGCATGGTGTCGATCTGGATTGCGCACGTTACATTCACCATGGCTTTCGTCACTGTTATCATTTCATCGCGTTTGGCCGAACTTGATAAGTCGCTCGAAGAAGCCGCGATGGACTTGGGCGCGAATCGATTAAAAATATTCTTCGTAATTACTTTGCCTATTATTGTTCCTGCTCTAGTCTCGGGTTGGCTACTGGCTTTCACGCTGTCATTGGACGACGTGGTGATTTCCAGTTTTGTCGCGGGCCCGGATGCAACCACGCTGCCGATGAAAATTTTCTCGACTGTGCGTATGGGCCTAAACCCAAAAATTAACGCACTGGCTTCCATTATTGTCGCCGTAGTCTCGTTCACCGCCGTCGCTGCCTGGGCTATTAGTTCTCGCGAAGAAAAACGTCGCCAACGTGACATTCAATTAGCTTTGCAGAAAGGTGAGTAGGATTTATGACTGTTGAAATTACCAACCCTTGGACTGGCCAAGTCGATTACCGTTACGACTACATCAATGCGGCACAAGTTGAAGTCGTGCTTGCAAAATCTGCTGCCGCTTTTTCAGCATGGTCTGCATTGTCGTTGGAGCAGCGCGGAGAAATTCTGCAGCGCGTAGCGACCGTCATGCGTTCAAAGAAAGAGCAAATCGCCAATACCATGTCGGCTGAAATGGGCAAGCTACATGGCGAAGCCCTGGCAGAAATAGAAAAATCCGCCGCTGCCTGCGAATACTATGCGCAGCATGCGATCGATTATTTGCGTGATAGCAATATCAAGACTGAAGCCACGCTCAGCTATGTCACCTATGAACCGCTGGGCTGCGTGTTCGCGATCATGCCGTGGAATTTTCCGATCTGGCAGGTATTCCGTTTTCTTGCACCCGGCTTGATGGCAGGTAATGTTGCCTTGCTTAAACACGCGACCAATGTGCCACGTTGCGCCGATGCCATTGCCGATGTATTGAAAGAAGCCGGTATTCCCGATGGCGTTTTCGGCGTGCTGCATATCGATAATGCCATGGCCGAAACAGTGATTGGCGACCCGCGCGTGCATGCCATCACCTTGACGGGCAGCGAACGCGCAGGCCGCTCGGTTGCAGCGACTGCCGGTAAGCATCTTAAAAAATGTGTGCTTGAATTGGGCGGCAGTGATCCATTTGTGGTGCTCGATGATGCCGATCTCGATAAAACAATTCCGATTGCGGTGGCATCGCGTTTCAGCAATGCCGGACAGACCTGTATTGCCGCCAAGCGTTTTATTGTGACCGAAAAAATTGCCGATGCCTTCGTGCAGCGATTCGTCGAAGCTACCAGTAAGTTGAAAATCGGCGACCCCAATAATGCTGCAACATCACTTGCACCGATGGTGCGAGCTGATTTACGTGATGAATTGCACACTCAAGTGCAAGCCAGCATCAAAGCCGGAGCCAAAGTTTTAATTGGCTGCCAATTGGGCGAGGGTGCATCGCATTACCCGGCCTCAATTCTTGATAACGTAAAGCCCGGCATGCCCGCCTACAGCGAAGAATTATTCGGACCAGTAGCTAGCGTTATCCGCGTTAAAGACGATGACGAAGCCGTGCACGTGGCCAATGACACATTATTTGGACTCGGCGCTAGTGTTTGGACCCAGGACAAAAAACGCGGTGAGAATATTGCACGCCGTATCAAGGCTGGCGCTACCTTCGTCAATGCACAAGTACGTAGCGATGTACGCCTGCCATTCGGAGGCACAAAGTCTTCCGGCTTCGGTCGCGAGTTGGCCGAACACGGTATTCACGAATTCATGAATATCAAAACCGTTTATGTGGACTGATTGGATAATTTGGAAATTCGTAGGAGCGCCGTAAGGCGCGAATTTCTCCGAGCATTCGCGCCTTACGGCGCTCCGACGGGTCTGTTTTTTGTTTACGAAAACGGGCTCATTAATTGATTCAGGAAATGACTCAGTACACTTGGCTGAATCAGCAGCGTTGCAGCAACACCATACGCAGCACCCCATAAATGGGCACTATGGTTCACATTGTCGCCACCTTTTTTATCAAGCCAGATCGAATAAGCGACATACAAGACCGCATAAATAATGGCTGGGCAGGGAATAAAGAAAATCAGCAATGTCGTCCATGGCTCGAACAATATGTAGGCAAACAAGACCGCTGATACTGCACCGGAAGCCCCTAACGTGGCGTAACTCGGGTCCTTCTGGTTTTGCATGGCACTGGGCAATACCGAAAAAATTATTCCGCCAAGATAAAACAAGGCATAGCCGAAAGGGCCAAGTTCGGAAGTATAAAAACCTTCCATAACGCGACCGAAGAAATACAGGGTGATCATATTGAATAGCAGATGCATGCCGTCGGCATGCAAAAAACCATAAGTGACATAGCGATAATATTGTTTGTCACGCTGCGCCTTGAACGGACGCAGAATCCAGTCATCCATCAGCTTGGCATTATTAAATGCGGTGTACGACACCACGCAGGTAAGTACGATGATGATCAGGTTGCTGGTAATTAAATCCATTTAATTTCTACCTCTACATATAGGGTGATCGTCACCCCGGCGAAAGCCGGGGCCCAGAACTTGCAGCATTATTGGTTATGCACGCTTCGTTAATGTTTCTGGGTCCCGGCTTTTGCCGGGATGACGTGCATTTAATTTTAGGTTGAAAAAATTATTTCGCAAAATCATAAAACTTCCATTCCGCAGGCAAATCCATCTTTGGTGTTTGCTTCATTAAGCGTGCACGAACTACGGAGACCGGCATTTCGCCGCCCATCAAAATACCATCATGAAAGTCGCGATCAGTCATTTTTCCGCTTTCAACCAATTCCTTGTGCAAGGCGCGGAATTGCAGGCCGCCAATCATGTAGGCGATTTGGTAAAGCGGGCCGTAATCACCGGCAAAGCTACGACGAACTTCGGCGGCAGCATTTTCGCGTTCATGGCCGACACGATCTACCAATAAATCAATGGATTGTTGTGGCGTCATCTTGCCCATATGGAACGACAGCGAAAATAAAATTCGGGCAGCGCGATGGCTACGCCAGAACAGCATGCCGATTTTTTCTTCCGGCGTTTTGGCAAAGCCGCGATCATACAATTGCATTTCCCAATACAGGGCCCAGCCTTCAGTCCAGAACGGTGTGCTGAATAATTGCCGTTGGGTTTGATAACGCTGGTTATAGAAAAACTGCAAATGATGGCCCGGAATCAATTCGTGATGTACCACTGCACGCGAGAAATAGCGATTGTTGCCACGCAATGTCATCAGTTTTTTATCTTGCGGCATGCCATCGGTGGGGTAGGCAACCCAGACATCTTCGCCACCCAGAAAGAACGGCGCTTGCAATTGATACTCGGGCGTTAGCATGGTCATACGCCAGTCGCGCTTGGCGATTTCGGGAACGGTAACGAGATTATTCTTGGTCACGTAATCAATGGCTTCGTCGGCAAGTTGCACAACGAGTTTCGGTTGTTCGCCGGGTAATGGGCTTTGCTGTTTGACGGCTTCAAGCGCTTGTCGCCAATCCTTGTAACCCATTTCTGCTGCGGCTTTTGTCATTTCATTTTGGCACCAGCTCAATTCTTTTTCGGCCAATACGATCAATTCTTCCGGTGTGTAGGGAATCATTTCATGTTGCAGATCCACCATCAACGCATCACGGCCAATCGGGTCACCGATAATGGTTTCCGGATTTGCAGCGCCTGCCAATTTGTCACGTAAAAACTTGGAATAAGATTCCATTTCCTTATCGAGCGTTTCGTAAGGCAGCTTGGTCCAGTAGGTGAAGTTAGGATCGTAGCCATTATAAAAGGTAAACCAGTCTTTCAAGTTCTCACGCAGGCTATCGAGGTATTTAGATGCTCGAAGGGCAACTATCGGGCTCACTTGTAATTTATTATCTTTGCTATCCAACTGTATGTGAGTTTTTTCAAGTGCTTTTTGTGCCTGCATTAGTACCTGTGCGCTGGTCTTTGCATCTGCATAGACTAATGCACGACGGTCTTCGGCCAAAGTAATCAGAGTATTCGCTTGCGGCATTAGTGCTGCGGCCTGATCAAAACGCTTGCGATTAAAATCCAATTGCTTTAAACGATAATTCAGTTCGCGTTTGAAGAGCGCATAGTCAACCTGGTCTTCCAACGCTAGCGATGCATAATCAAGTGTGCCGATGGATTTTAACCAGCCGGTGTATAGACTCCGCAGCGCGGCTTCACGCTTCGGACTGCCGGTAATGTCAAAGGTATGTTCAATGCTCGACAAGTCCGACGTAAAGCGATGAATCATCGGTGCCAGTTTTTGTGAGCTGGCAGGAATTTCGGATGCTTGCGGAACGCTGATTTCTGCCGCCGACAATGGCAATGAAAGACTTGAGGTAATGACAAAGGCCAACACGCAAAGACGAAATTTCATGCAGTATTCCTGACAGTGAGTGCGCTGTGCGCTGTTTGTTGAATAAACTGCAGCAGTGATTTCATCCCATTGCTACGAGTGGGCGACAAATGTTTTGCCAACCCGATTTGGCTAATGTAATCCGGCGCCGTGTTCATGATTTCTTCGGCACTACGACCTGAATAAACTCGCAGGGCAAGAAATATTAGGCCCGATACTATCGTGGAATCGCTGATTGCGTTGAAGTCGAGTTTATCTTTATTGCCTTCCGGCACAATCCAGACCATCGACTGACATCCGGTTAACCGGTGTTCTTCGGTTTTCCATTCCGTTTTTAGATCCGGCAGTTTTTTTCCCAGATCAATCAAGTATTGGTAGCGCTCAGACCAATCACTGAAAAATGCGAATTCTTCAACGATAGTTTTTTGTGCATCGGCAGCGGTGGCTTCCATCGGAAACATTAGGCGCGTCTCCAGCGCACGCCTTGTGCGGTGTCTTCCAGCAAAATGCCTTCAGCCGCCAATTGATCGCGGATGGCGTCGGAACGCGCGAAGTCTTTTGCTTTCTTCGAGGCATTACGTTCATCGACTAAAGCTTGGATGCGTGCATCATCGCTATTGTCGTTGCCGCGGGCGAACCAAATGGCAGGATTCTGTTGTAATAAGCCTAATACAGATCCTGCATAAAGAAGATCAGATTTTATATTTGCCAATTCAGAATGTTCTGCATCACCTAGGCCATTAGGCGTATTTGCCATGATATGTCTTGCAAATGCAGCGAGTTCATTTACAGCGGCTAATGCTTTGGGTGTGTTGAGGTCGTCACACAATGCATCATCTACTGAAACAAGACTTATTTTTGGTTTTACATCATATGCTTGCAAATCACGCAGGGTTCCATACAAGCGATCCAGCGTTTTAATACTTTGCTCAATCAGTCCATCAGTCCAATCTAGTGGCTGGCGATAATGTGCAGTGAGCAGTGCATAACGAAGTGCTTCGACGGGATAGGTTTCCAGCAAGCCATGCAACACACTCACATTGCCAAGCGATTTCGACATTTTGGTGCCGCCAAAATCGAGCATGCCGTTATGAATCCAGAAGCGTGCGAAAACCTTGCCACCATGGGCACAGGTACTTTGTGCGACTTCATTCTCATGATGCGGAAATAAAAGATCATTGCCGCCAGCATGAATATCAATCGTCTCACCTAGATGCGCTTCGGCCATGGCCGAGCATTCAATATGCCATCCCGGACGACCGCGACCCCAAGGAGAATCCCAGCCTGGTAATTCGGGTGTCGATGGTTTCCATAATACGAAATCACCGGCATCGCGCTTGTACGGCGCAACATCAACTCGGGCACCGGCAATCATTTCATCCATCGGGCGGCGCGAAAGTTTGCCGTAATCGGCATAGCTGGCCACCGAAAATAGAACATGACCTTCAGCAACATAAGCATGTTCGCTGGCGATTAATTTTCCGATCATCGTAATAATCTGCGGAATATGATCGGTCGCATGCGGCTCGACATCGGGCGGGGTAATACCGAGTTTTTGCATGTCTTCACGATAAATCGCGGTAAATTTATCGGTGATTGTTGTGATCGGAACATTTTGTTCGGCAGCCGCAGCATTTATCTTGTCATCGACGTCGGTAATATTGCGGGCATAAACTAATTTCGGATAATGGCGACGCAAGAGTTTCGCCAGCACATCAAAAACCACCGGGCCGCGCGCATTGCCAATATGCACATAGTTATAGACCGTAGGCCCACACAAATACATCGTGACTTGTTCGGGATTGAGAGGTGCGAAGTCTTCAAGACTGCGGTTGCGGTTGTTGTAGAGGCGTATTTTCATGGCTTAAGTTTAGCCGTTTTTAGGTAAAAGACGCGACAAACGCCTGCCCTTGATCCGTTTTGCAATGCAAATGCCACCATACCATTGAGCTGCGCGTGGGAGCGTCCGTCAGGCACGAAAGATCTGGCGAGATTCTTCGCGCCTGACGGGCGCTCCCACGAGAATGATTTTCGAGAATTTCGTCATTCGTGAATGTTTTGTCGGTAACCCAGTGATTTCAGTCCCATTTAGAGCAATTGGACTAATCGACTGGCTTGCAGCTCAAGATATTGACTGACATAATCGCCCCACATGAAACATTGTCTCGCTCACGTTGAATTGCTCACCTCTGCCTATATGGCAGCAGGCATGACTTCGCGTGCTCGCCGACCGGAAGCCCACAACTGCGCTGGGTAACCCGGACGTTTCTGCACGTTCCAGGAAAAGCCCGGCCTTGCGCCGGGCTTTTTTGTTTTCGACTTCGTCACTAATTCAAGGTAGGCAATGAAACATTTTTTGAACACACAAGATTGGACTCGCCCGGAACTGGACACATTGCTCCTGCAGGCAAGCGCGCTGAAGCATTCAAAAATTGGCGACCAGCTAAAAGGCAAATCGATTGCCTTGGTGTTTTTCAATCCTTCTTTGCGTACCCGGACCAGTTTCGAGCTCGGTGCTTTTCAGATGGGCGGCCATGCCATCGTGCTGGCGCCGGGTAAAGACGCTTGGCCGATTGAATTTGAGCTCGGCTCGGTGATGAGTGGTGATACCGAAGAACATATTACCGAAGTCGCCAAAGTATTAAGTAGTTATGTTGATTTAATCGCAGTTAGGGCATTTCCGAAATTCACGAATTGGTCGGAAGATCGCCAGGACAAAGTACTCAACAGTTTTGCGAAATACGCGACTGTGCCCGTAATCAATATGGAAACCATTACTCATCCATGCCAAGAACTGGCGCATACGCTCGCCCTGCAAGAGCATTTCAATACCCGTGATTTACGCGGCAAAAAATATGTATTGACCTGGACTTACCATCCCAAAGCCCTGAACACGGCCGTCGCAAATTCGGCGCTTACTATCGCTACTCGCATGGGTATGGACGTGACCTTGCTATGCCCAACGCCTGAATATGAGCTTGATCAACGTTATATGGATTGTGCGAAAACCAATGTCGCCGAAAACGGCGGTTCATTGAATATTAGCCACGATATTGCATCGGCTTATCAGGGTGCCGATATCGTTTATGCAAAAAGCTGGGGCGCATTACCATATTTTGGCGATTTGGAAAAAGAAAAACAAATCCGCGATCAATATAAACATTTCATTGTCGATGAAGCGAAGATGGCGCTCACCAACAACGGAGTGTTTAGCCACTGCCTGCCATTGCGTCGTAATGTAAAAGCGACCGATGGCGTGATGGATTCGCCAAATTGCATTGCTATCCAAGAAGCAGGAAATCGTTTGCATGTGCAGAAAGCGGTGATGGCTGCGTTGGTGGGGGCTGCGGGCTAGGGGTTTGGGGCTAAAAGCAAAAATCTCGCGAACATTTTTATTATCTAAATTTTGGAGTTACCTAACATGTCAGTTTCTAGCAATCCAACAAGCCCCCAGCCCCCAGCCCCAAGTCCCCAGCACGTAGTGCTCGCTTTCTCCGGCGGCCTGGACACCAGCTTCTGCGTGCCTTGGTTGCAGGAGCGCGGGTATTCCGTGCATACGGTATTCGCCGATACCGGTGGTGTGGATGCCGAAGAACGCGAATTTATCGAGCAGCGTGCAAAAGAGTTGGGGGTTACTTCGCATGTCACCGTTGATGGTGGTCCAGCGATATGGTCGGGCTTCGTCAAACCTTTTATCTGGGCCGGTGAAGCCTATCAAGGCCAATATCCCTTACTTGTTTCGGATCGTTATTTAATTGTCGAAGCCGCATTAAAGCGCTGCGATGAACTGGGCACGAAAATCATTGCGCACGGTTGTACCGGCATGGGAAATGATCAGGTGCGTTTTGATCTGGCCGTGAAAGCCCTCGGCGATTACGAAATCATTGCACCAATTCGCGAGATTCAAAAAGAACATACCGAAGTACGTGCCTACGAACAGAAATATCTCGAGCAACGCGGCTTCGGCGTACGCAGCAAACAGCAGGCCTACACCATCAACGAAAACGTGCTTGGCCTGACAATGTCGGGCGGCGAAATTGATCGCTGGCAGGCTCCGGGCGAGGGCGCGAGCGGTTGGTGCAAGCCACGCAGCGAATGGCCTGCGGAAAAGCTGTCGGTAAAAATCGGTTTTGAAAACGGCGAAGCTAAAACCTTGAATGGCGAAGTAATACCCGGCCACCTGATGCTGATTAAATTGAATCATCTATTTGCACAATATGGCGTTGGCCATGGTATTTATACCGGCGACACCACAATTGGTTTGAAAGGCCGGATTATTTTTGAAGCGCCAGGTCTAACCGCTTTACTCGTGGCGCATCGTGCGCTGGAAGAAGCGGTGTTGAGCAAACTGCAGAATCGCTTCAAATCCGATATCGCGAAGAAATGGATCGAACTGGTGTACGAAGGTTTTTACCACGATCCGCTCAAGACCGATCTGGAATCTTTTCTTGCATCTAATCAAACTAAAGTGAATGGTGAAGTTGTCATCGAAACTTTCGGTGCACAAGTCACCGCTGTCTCCATTTCCTCGCCGCACATTTTGAATGCCAAAGGCGCGACCTATGCACAGGCCGCCGACTGGGGCGTTGCTGAAGCCGAAGGTTTCATAAAACTGTATGGCATGAGCAGTACTTTATGGGCTGAAATTAACAGGGAGAAAATTTAATGCTGTCACGGGTATTGGAACATCTGGATGCGCTAGTTTCATTTGATACCCGCAATCCACCGCGTGCCATTGGCACCGATGGAATTTTTGATTATCTGTGCGAAGCGTTGCCGGGTTTTCGCATTGAATTGAGTGATCACGGTGCCGGCGCGGTTTCATTACTTGCGGTGCGTGGTGAAACTTCGCGCGTGTTCAATGTGCATCTCGACACCGTGCCCGATTCACCCGCCTGGACTGCGAGTCCGCATCGTTTGCGGGTGACGAGTGATAAAGCCATTGGTCTGGGAGCTTGCGATATCAAAGGCGCAGCAGCCTGTTTGTTGACGGCGGCGGAAAACACGCAAGGACCCGCCGCATTTTTGTTTACGACCGATGAAGAAGCAAATGATGCGCGATGCATCAGTGCATTTCTTGCACGCGATCTCGGATTTAAAGAAGCCATCGTTGCCGAGCCCACGAAAGCGCAAGCCGTGTTGGCACATCGCGGTATTGTTTCGACACGCATGGTTTTCAAAGGTCAAGCAGGCCATGCTTCGGACGTGAATGCGATGGAATTGAGTGCTTTGCACCAAGCAATACGCTGGGGCGGTAAGGCATTGGATTACGTTGAAAGCCTGAAGCATCTTCGTTTTGGTGGCCTGACGGGCCTGCGCTTCAACATCGGTCGTATTGAAGGCGGCATCAAGGCCAATATGATCGCGCCTAGTGCCGAACTGCGATTTGGTTTTCGTCCATTGCCTTCGCAAAGTTTTGAAGAGCTTCATCAAGCATTCCGCTCATTCACTTCGGAAAAAGTATTGGAAAGTTACGAAGATACTTTTTGGGGTGCGCCGCTGCCTGCTGGTGATGTTGCTGGCGCCGAAAATCGTCGGCTTGAAGCCCGTGATCTGGCCGACTCACTCGGTTTGGCAATCGGCAATGCGGTTGATTTCTGGACCGAAGCGGCTTTGTTTTCCGAGGCCGGTATGACATCGCTGGTTTATGGCCCGGGCGATATCGCTCAGGCGCATACCGCTGACGAATGGGTGGCATTGGATCAATTGGCAACGGTAGTTTCGAAATATCAGGAAATAATGGAGCTCAAATGAATATCGCGCAGACAGTTTCACTCAACACAGCCGCCACTATCAGCCACACGTTGGCGGGGAGGTCGCTTCCATCAGACTTCCATGTCGGCGCCCATTTCAATGACTGATTTACGTTCCACCATCGTTCGGCTGCTGTCCAATATGGCCAGCCCGAAAGAGATTCAGCAATACCTGAAACGCTTCTCGAAACTCGACGCGGCAAAATTTGCCGTCGTGAAAGTCGGTGGCGCGATTTTGCGTGATGATCTGGACGCATTGGTGTCATCACTTTCTTTTTTGCAACAAGTCGGACTAACACCAATTGTCGTTCATGGTGCAGGTCCGCAGCTCGATCTGGAAATGTCGAAGGCGAAAATCGAAAAAGAAGTTGTCGATGGTTTACGTGTGACGTCTCCCGAAGTCCTGTCAGTCGTGCGCCGTGTATTTCAGCAAGAAAATCTGCACTTGGTCGAAGCACTGCAAGCTGTTGGTGTACGTGCAACATCCATTACCTCGGGTTTGTTTGAATGCGATTTATTGAACAAGCGCAAATACGGTTTGGTCGGCAAAGTGGTAAAAGTGCAAACCGATGCCATACAGGCTGCGATTAAAGTCGGCTCGATTCCGGTCATTGCTTCATTGGGTGAAACCACCAGTGGCCAGATTTTAAATATCAATGCCGATTGGGCCGCCAATGAACTGGTCAAAACCCTGCAGCCTTACAAGATTATTTTCCTGACTGGCACTGGTGGCTTGCTCGATGGCGAAGGTGATTTGATTGATTCAATCAACCTTTCCACCGAGTACGACGAGTTGATGAAACAACCCTGGTTGCATTCGGGCATGAAAGTCAAAATCGAGCAGATTCATGATTTACTCATGCAGTTACCACCTTCATCGTCGGTCTCGATCACCAAGCCCGATGAATTGGCGAAAGAACTGTTTACCCATCGCGGATCCGGCACACTAGTGCGTCGCGGCGAGAAAATCAATGTGTTCGATAGCTGGAAACAATGTGATCGCAAGAAACTCCAACACCTTATAGAATCGGGTTTTGGTCGTAAATTGGCGGCGGATTATTTCAAGACCACACAGGCTTACCGTTTATTCGTCAGTGAACACTATCGCGCTGCATTGGTGCTGACTTTGGAAAATGGCATCCCGCATCTTGATAAATTTGCCGTTAGCGAAGATGCACAAGGCGAGGGCCTGGGACGTGCTGCTTGGCATGTGATGCGGTCAGAAATATCTCAGCTATTCTGGCGCTCGCGTGCCGACAACACGATCAATGAATTCTATTTTGATGAAGCCGACGGTTGCCTGAAAGGTGATAAATGGAACGTGTTCTGGTACGGGCTGGAAAATTTCGACCAAATAAAATATGCGGTTGATCATTGCCGGGCGCGTCCCGCAACGCTGAAAGGATAAGAGTTTCCAATGACGAAATACTGGGCAACAACAGAAACATTGAAAGGCAAGCACGTGAGTCTCGAGCCATTATCGCTCAAGCATGTTGCGGGCTTGCAAGACGCTGCACGCGATGGCGAATTATGGAATTTGTGGTTCACCTCGGTGCCGCATCCAGAATCCGCATCGCAGTATGTCGAGCAGGCATTGGCATTGCGTGAGCAGGGCAAAGCGATGCCTTTCGTGGTTCGTGATGCCGATGGCGCAATCGTCGGTAGTACTCGGTACGGCAATATTGATGCCGAGCATAAACGACTCGAAATTGGCTGGACTTGGTACGCCGAACGCGTTCAGCGCACCGCCTTGAATACCGAAGCCAAGTTATTGCTGCTTGGTAATGCCTTTGAAACACTCGGTGCCATTGCTGTGGAATTTAGAACCAATTGGTTTAACCAGCGTTCGCGTACCGCTATTGCCCGTTTGGGTGCGAAGCAAGACGGCGTGCTGCGTAACCATATGCTGATGGCCGATGGTACGCGTCGCGACACGGTTGTTTTTTCGATTCTTGATTCGGAATGGCCTGCAGTGAAAAACAATCTGCAATATCAATTACAGCGTTACGGAAATCAATCATGACAATCCGTATTGGCCTGATTGGTGCTCGTGGTTATGTAGGCTCCGAATTGATTCGCCTTATCGCCTCACACCCGGAATTTCAATTGGGTTTTGTCTCCTCGCGCGAGCGGGCGGGGCAGAAGGTCGCATCGCATGAGTCTTCATATCAAGGCGATCTTGACTATGTAAATCTCGATGCCGAACAAGCCGCGCAGCAATCGGTTGATGCAATTATTCTGGCATTGCCGAATGATATGGCAGAGGCTTACGTGAATGCTGTCGATCTTCATTCGCCTAATACAGTTCTGCTTGATTTATCGGCCGACTATCGTTTTTCAGCCAACTGGTATTACGGCCTGCCGGAATTGACGCGCGAGAAGGCGCGGGCGCAAACCCGCATCAGCAATCCGGGGTGTTATGCCACCGCCATGCAATTGGCGATTGCCCCGATGACCGATATTGTTGAAGGGCCTCTCCAGTGCTTCGGTGTGTCGGGCTATTCCGGCGCTGGCACATCGCCTTCTGATAAAAATAATCCGGAAAAACTTCGTGACAATCTGATGCCATACAGTCTGGTTGAACACATGCATGAGCGCGAAGTATCTTTTCATCTGGACAAGGTCATAGAATTTATGCCGCATGTCGCATCGCATTTTCGCGGGCTCACCGTTACCAGCAATCTTCACCTTCAGGAAGCATTGGAATTGCCGGACGTTCTGAATCGCTATCGCCAGTTTTACAAAGACGAACCCTTGATTGAAATAACTGAAACTGCACCCTGGGTTAGCGAGTCTTCGGGCAAGCACGGCGTAAAAATCGGTGGCTTCACTTTGAGCAACGACGGCAAAAGGCTGATCGTAATATCGACTCTGGATAATTTGTTGAAAGGCGCAGCGACACAGGCGATTCAAAATCTTAATCTGGCTTTTGGTCTGGATGAATTGGCGGGAATAAATTTATGAGCATTCCATCAAGAGTTCATCAATATCGTCATTCCCGCCCCCGATTACAGCATTCGAGGGCAGGCTGCGGCGGGAACCTAGTGACTTCAAACTTCCAGACAAGTACGGCACTGGACCCCCGCCTGCGCGGGGATGACGTAAAGTATTTTGTATTAGGAGGGGCTGATGAGTAATCTGCTGTGGCAAAAACCCGGCGTAACGGTGAATGAAAACATTCAACGCTTTCTTGCCGGTAACGATATTGTCGATGACCAAAGCTTGTTTCTGTTTGATGTACGGGCCAGTCAGGCACATGCGCAAGGCTTGAGAAATATCGGAATTCTTGCCGATGAAGAATGCAAATCCCTTTGCGAATCACTGGATCAACTCGCACAATTATTCAGCACTGGCGAATTTGTACTCGATGATCGTTACGAAGATGCGCATTCAGCCATTGAAACATTCCTGATTGCACAGCTTGGTGATGTCGGAAGAAAAATTCATACCGGCCGCAGCCGTAATGACCAAGTACTGGTTGCCAGCCGCTTGTATCTTAGAGATGCCTTGCAACAACTTTCATCGCACAATCAAAAAATTGCCGAAATTTCCCTGCACCGTGCAGAACAAGAAGTCATGCTGCCGCTGCCAGGCTACACCCATATGCAGCGCGCTATGGTCAGCTCCGCAGGCATGTGGTGGGCGGGTTGGGCGGAAAGTTATATTGATAATTTGAGTTTGGCCAAATCCAGTATGGACTGGATCAATGCCAATCCGCTTGGTAGCGGTTCTGGTTTTGGCGTCAATATGCCGCTGGATCGCGAACACACCTCCCAGGCATTAGAATTTAATCGCGTGCAAGTAGCGGCGACCTACGCGCAACTTTCTCGCGGCAAATTTGAATTGCAGGCGCTTGCGGCTTTATCGCAGTCATTGCTTGATCTCAGACGACTTGCCTGGGATTTAAGCTTGTTCACTAGTGCTGAATATTCTTTTGTCGTATTGCCCTCGGAATACACGACCGGAAGTTCGTTGATGCCCAATAAACGCAATCCTGACTTGATTGAATTATTGCGAGCGAGTTACGCAGTCGTTGCAGGCGCTCGCACCGAGATTGAATCCTTATTGTCATTGCCCTCAGGCTATCACCGTGATCTGCAATTCAGTAAAGGGCCCTTATTGCGTGCGTTCAATCATGGCCTGGCCGCACTTGCCCTGGTGCCGGATTTATTAAGCCGTCTGCAATGGCAGCCCGAAAAAATGCGAGCCGCTATCGAACCGGGAATGTTTGCCACCGATTGCGCGATGGAATTAGCTGCTAGCGGTGTTCCATTTCGGGATGCCTACCAGCAAGCTGCAAAAGCGGGCTTGCCAAGCTATGGCGCTGATGCTGAAGCGAGTTTGCAGGCGCGAATATCTTTAGGCGCCGCAGGCAATTTGGGTTTGCCTATTTTGAAGAAGCGCCTGCAAGATTCGTAGGGTGGAACCGCTGCTTTTTGGCGATTCCACCATGCACGCCGCTTCGTATCCACCATGGATCGCAGCTTCGTTTGGCTTGGTGGATTCCACCTTAAGAGGTGGGATCCACCCTGCGTGATTACGATTCCATGACTTTATACACGTAGCTAAAATTGCTTATCCCGTTATGCTGACCCAGTATTTATGGTCATCATTGGGGAAATGCATGTCACATCTCATTAATATCTTTTTAGAGCCGAGCAAGGTTTTTGTGGAGTTGAAAGAAAAGCCAACTTTTGTAGTGCCTTTGTTGCTTGTTATATTGGTATCTACCGCCATGATGTTTATGTATTTTATGAAAGTAGACGGCTCATGGTTTATTGATCACGCCTTGTTGTCCAGTGGCAAGGAAATGTCTTCAGCAGAAATTGCGCAGGCAAAAAGTTTTATGCCTGGTGCGAAAATGATGGGCTACTTATCCTTAATTACTACGCCCCTATTTACTGCGATCATGGTAATTGTTATTGCTTTGTATTATATGTTGGCTGGAAAGATTTCTGGCTCAGCCACTGGATTTAAACAAGGGTTAAGCTTGGCAAGTTGGAGCAGTATGCCAATGTTGTTGGGTGCAATTGTAGTTCTCGTAGGTGTGTTCATGATGTCGCCGCAAACCAGTTTGGAATCGCTCATGTTGACTAATCTGGATCCACTATTGATCCAATTGCCCGTTGACAGTCCTTGGAAAAAATTAGCCAGTTCTTTCAGTCTACTGACTTTTTGGAGCATATTTCTTGGAGCTCTCGGATGGAAAGTCTGGGGAAAAACAAGTTGGGCCGAAGCCATCACAGTAGTCACCATTCCATGGTTAGTGTATTTCGGTTGTTTGGCGTTGTTGGCGTTAATCTAAATTCTGAGAAATAAACCATGAAGTTGAATAAAAAGTGGCTCGCCGCCGCTATCGTGCTGGCTGTCATTGTGTTGCCTATTATCATTAGCAAAAGTAAAGGCGAGAAAGGCATTGAAGTCGATATCAGTCAGGCGGGCCTGCATGAAATTCGCCCGACAATTTTAGCGTCCGGTGTGCTGGCTTATCGAACCGAAGTCAATTTAACTTCTGAGTTGGTAGCGAAAGTACGTTCAATTGAAGTGGAAGAGGGCGATGTTGTCGAAGCCGGACAACTGCTGATGCGGCTTGATCCTGAAAGCTATCGCAATGCCATTGAACGCGAAGAAGCCAGCAAGCGACAAAGCGAGATCAGCATTCAAAGGCAACGTGTAACATTGCAATTAAAAACAACGCAGTTTGAACGTAGCAAAAAAATGCTGGCGGCAAAAATGATTGATCAGAACAAATTCGACGAGGACAAGAACCAGTTTGAACTGGCGAAAGTTGAATTAATGAGTAGCGAAGAAGCCCTTCGTCGTGCCAATGCCGTGTTGAGCGAAGCCCGTGAACAAATGGCCAAGACTGATATTCGTGCGCCGATCAGCGGAAAAATTGTGTCCTTGCCAATCAAAGTCGGCGAGACCGCCATTCCTTCAACATCCTCATTGGCCGGTGCGCAGCTAATGAAGATTGCCGATACTGCCGCTATTCAATCCGAGTTAAAAGTGGACGAAGCCGATATTGCGAAAATTGTTATCGGTCAAAAAACCGACGTTTTTGCTGCCGCTTATCCGGAAACAGCATTGAGCGGTACGGTTGAAAAAATTGCCTTGGCGCCTTCTATTGAAGGTCAGGGTCGTGCTTATAAAGTAACAGTGTCGATGAAAGTGAAGCCGGAATTGTTACTGCGTTCGGGCATGAGTGCACGCGCCAATATTTTTCTGAGCGATGGTAGCAAGAAACTGGCGGTGCCGGTCGAAGCAGTCAATACCGAAGCTAATGAAGTCGATGCAACAAAATTCACTCAATTTGTTTGGTTGAATAAAGAGGGTCAAGCCAAAAAAACGATAGTGACTGTTGGTGCTTCTGATGATAGTTGGCAAGAAATTATCAAAGGTGTAAAAGATGGCGACAATGTGATCGTTGGCCCGGCCAAGACTATTCGGCAGTTGAGGGAAAATGATCGGGTAAAGCAGAAGCCAAAAGATTCAGTTAAAGATGGCGACGGAAATGCCGACAAAAACGAAGAAAAATAATGATCTCGCTAACCGACATCGTTAAGCGCTACAAAATGGGTGAAGAGGAATTCAAGGCCCTTGATGGCGTTGATTTATCGATTCAGCGCAACGAATACGTTGCGCTGATTGGTCCATCGGGTTCGGGCAAATCCACCCTGATGAATTTACTTGGCTGCCTCGATACTCCAAGTGAAGGGAAGTATATTTTGAATGGCCGAGATACTTCGACCATGAATGATAACGAGCTGGCAAAAGTGCGGAATCAGGAAATCGGTTTTATTTTTCAGAGTTTCCATTTATTGCCACGAATGTCGGTGCTGCAAAACGTGATGCAGCCATTGGTGTATCGAGGCATAGCATCGAGTGAGCGAGCAAAAATGGCGACTCAGGCCTTGGATAAAGTCGGTTTGAGTCACCGTATGGGGCATCGACCAAATCAGCTTTCCGGCGGTCAACGCCAGCGTGTTGCTGTTGCACGCGCTCTAGTGGGTAATCCATCTATTTTGTTGGCGGATGAACCCACCGGTAATCTGGATTCAAAAACATCGGCAGAAATTATGGTGCTTTTCGATGAGCTGCATCAGCAGGGGCAAACCGTCATCGTGGTGACACATGAACCGGATATTGCAGCGCATTGCCATCGCACAATTCGCGTAAGCGATGGAAAAATAGTGCAAGACAGCGTCAATATAAAACGGGCGGAGCAATAAATGTACGCATTGATGGAAGCATTTCGTGCCGCAATGTCCAGCCTGATGGCAAACCGCATGCGTAGTTTTTTGACCACCCTCGGCATACTTATCGGCACCGGTTCGGTGATTGCCGTGGTTTCATTGGTGCAGGGTTTTTCAGAGTCGATCAAAAGCCAATTTGCCGATATTGGCGGCAGCACCATGACATTGCAAGCTGAAAACAATAATGAAAATTTTCGTACCGGCAAGCTAAACAATATTACTTTTGATGATGTTGACGTCTTGCGTTACGGTGTCCCCGGCATTGGTGTGGTGGCACCCATCATGCAGGTGCAGACCGCGGGTGCAAGCTATAAAGGCCGCACCGCATCGCCACAAATAATTGCAACCACGACTGAGTTCCAAGCCGTGCGCGCCCGTTATCCGGAATTCGGACGCTTCATCGTGGAAAGCGACGACAAAGGCAGGCGTCGTGTAGCCGTTATCGGCGCACAGCTGCGCGATGATTTGAAAATGTCTGAAAATCCGGTGGGTGAATATTTCCGGATTGGCGGTGAGTGGTTCAAGGTGGTAGGCATGATGGAAAAACAGGGCGAACTGCTTGGCTTCAGTCAAGATAATTACGCCGTGATTCCTTTTGATGTCGGCCGCGCCCTGATGGGAAATAATAATGAGCCGTTTATTTCCGCCTCGTTTACTGTGCAAAAACTGGAAGAAGCCGAACAGGTGCGAGAACGCGTGAAGCGCGCGATACGAACCTCACGTGGCTTGAAACCCGGGCAAGATAATGATTTCAAGGTAGAGGCGGCCGATACTTTCATCAAGCAGTTTGAACAAATCACTTCAACCGCCACGGCAGTACTAGGTGGCATTGTCGGAATTTCTTTATTGGTCGGCGGCATCGGCATCATGAACATCATGCTGGTGTCGGTGACCGAACGCACACGTGAAATCGGAATTTTAAAAGCACTGGGTGCAACCAGGCGCGATATTCTGATTCAATTTTTGCTGGAAGCCGGTTTACTTGCATTACTCGGCGGCATTATCGGAATCATTTTAGGTTATTTGGTCGGCATTGGAATTGCAGCGATGATTCCCGGTTTTCCACCTGCACAAGCGCCGCTATGGGTCGTTATTGCAGCAGCAGGATTCTCGGCATTAGTTGGCGTGATCTTCGGCATTATGCCGGCATCCAAAGCCGCATCGCTTGACCCGATTGAAGCATTGCGATTTGAATAATACCGGTCGGGCCTAGAAGGCCCTCCTACCGAAACGCGCCATGCAGGAGGGCCTTCTAGTCCCGACATAATCATTCAATTTCAAACCTTCAATGCTGCCCTGTACTTGCGGCTACACGGGATCTTGCTGCCATCTTTCATCAAAATTCTGGCATCGCCGGTTTCCAGTGGTTCGATTTCCTGGATGAAATCCAGATTCACCATATAGCTGCGATGAACGCGAACGAATTTATTCGGGTTCATGCGGGGTTCGATGCTGGCCATCGTGGTGCGAAGCGGGTAGTCGCGTAAATGCAGATGAAGATTTACGTAATTGCCGGAGGCTTGCAGGTATTCCACTTCTGCCGCGGCGATCAGGAATTCCTTGCCGAGTTTTCTGACCAGGAAGCGCTCCGGCCTTTGGACTGGCTCCAGCTCGGGGCCGTCATCAGGCCTGTCGAGTAGCCGGGCTTCTCCTTGCAGGCGCAAAAGCAGCAGTCGGTAAAGTGCCAGTGCCAATAAAATGCCGGCATAAGTCTGCCAATCCTTCAAATATTCGTAACCCAATTCGATCGGCCAGTTTCCGAAATCGTAATGCTCGCCCTGGCTGAGGTAGACCAGTTTCCGGAAACCCACCATGCCTGATACATGCAAAATACAGAAAGCCATGCTGCCAAGAATATGCAGCGGAATGTGCTTCCGAAGAAAACCGAAATGTAGGGGAAAGCGATTTGCGAAATAAATAACCGCCGGCACCAAAAGTAAACTGGTGAAATTACTGCTGAGCTCCCAAACGAAAGGCTTCCAGTCTCCGAAATCCAGTTGGGCCCGTTCCAAGTCCAGCTTTACGATCAGGAAATTGACGAAGACGATCAAACCGAATTTTGCTACCCAGAATCCGACCTCAAAATAGCGTCGATAAGGCATGTAACGGGCAAGTAGCTGACTATAATCATTATTGGCTGCTGTCATAGGGCAATTCTAAGGTTTTTTGATGCTCGCCACGCGTCTTTTAAAGCCACTACTCGTCACATTTTCGTCCCAGATGCCACTAGCTATCCCATCTGTTCGCCGTTGATCACTGAATTCAATGGATTAATCACATAAGGAATGCAGACATGAATGGGAAAAGCCAGGATGGCTTATCCCAAGACGAGGTTAGCCATGTCCGCATTACCCGATGTTCAAACAAATCATCTCATCCGTCGCCACGATCTTGATTGGCTAAGGGTGCTGGTTTTCGGCCTGCTGATTTTCTATCACATTGGTATGTTGTATGTGGCCAACTGGGGTTTTCATTTCAAGAGCCATTATCTGAGCCAGCCATTGGAAGGCCTGATGCTTGCGGTACACCCATGGCGCATGCCCCTGCTTTGGCTGATCTCGGGTATTTCGATACGCTATGTCTTGCAGAAAATGTCTGCCTTCAAGTTTGTCACCGCCCGTACCCTCAGATTATTGCTGCCTTTGCTATTCGGTATTCTGGTGGTGGTACCGCCCCAGCTTTTTGTCGAAATGTCGGGCAAGGGCGAGCTGCATATGACTTATTGGCAGTTCTACCGGATTTTTTTCGATCTGAATAATCCGGTTTTCGACAACTACCAACCCGGTATTCTTCCGCATATCGATGTGAATCACCTCTGGTATTTGCGGGAGTTATGGACTTTTTCCCTGATTACCCTGTGTCTGTCTCCGCTGCTTAATAGTCGATTCGTGCAGTCCGGCATGGATTGGTTGGCGGGGAAAGCGGGTTTTGCAG
This sequence comes from Arenimonas sp., assembly GCA_043721835.1. Taxonomy (GTDB): domain Bacteria; phylum Pseudomonadota; class Gammaproteobacteria; order Xanthomonadales; family Xanthomonadaceae; genus Arenimonas. Next base: position 36,551 of record JAYSQD010000181.1, read on the forward strand.
GCTTGTTTTTGCTGCCGCTGCTTCCCTTGATCGCCGTGAATATCATGATCCCGGACGAAAACCGGAATCAAATCGGTTTCACTTTTCTTGTTTATGGCTATTTGATTGGCTGGAATGAGCGATTGTGGGAGCAAATCAAGCGGTATCGCCGCGCGTTCCTGTCGATCGCGATCGCCAGCTATATCGCTATTTTATTTGCGTATTTTTTTGTCTGGCTTGATCCGGTACTGAAAGCAATGTGGTGGGCTAAATTGCTGGGACTGGTCGCGGTATGCAATTCCTGGACGGCCGTGCTGGCATTGCTGGGCTATGCCGCCGTCTATCTGAACAAGCCGAGTGCGAAGCTGCGTTATTTCAATGATGCGGTACTGCCTTATTACATCGTGCATCAGACCTTCATTGTCGTGCTGGCTTTCGTACTTGTACCGCTACAGTTGGGGCCCGTATGGGAGCCGCTGTTGATTATTGCGGGAACGATTGCCGGCTGCATGGTGAGTTACGAAATAATCCGGCGCGTCAACGTACTGCGCCCCTTGTTTGGCTTGAAATGGCAGGCGGAAAAACCCGATGCGACATCGAATGCGCCAACGATGTCGTATCGCATACGCAGTGCCCTGGCGTATGCGGCATTACTGCCGTTGGCGTTGAAGCTGATAATTTTCTGAATTGATGGAGTGCATCGTGCTTGCACAAAGGCAACACGCGGGCCGTCTCGTTAGAACTGGCTTTCTGTGCGTTACCGCATGGAGATGCTGGTGCTGAGCATGCATTATGTTCTGGCATCAATGGTGCGGCCTGGAAATATTGCGTGTCATTTTTGCTCACCCTTTGAGGAGATAAGCATGAGCGATAAACACAAGCAAACTAAATATCAGCAAAACACGCCCGGCAAACCATCGGTGCTGGATCAAAATCAGTCCACTCGTCGCCGTGGAATTGAACCCGAAGAGCAGCATCGTGAAGGCGGCAATCGCATACCGGATCAAGGCGGTAAAAAGCCGGGCGCAGCCAAGCACTAGTCATCAGGGCTGGGTATGAAGATCAGTATTTTTGACCTGGATTTGTTGGTGGTCGGGGAGACAGTATTCAAACCTACGACCACTACGTCCTGAACGTAATTCCCTTCCACACTGAGCTACAACCCGATTTACGCGCATTCTATGGATTGCATTCGGTCAATCAAGACAAGCCATATAACGCCGGATTCACGTTAAAATGGAGGCTTAACCCAGGAGTCTTATCTTGATTAAGCCACGTACACCGCCCGGCGTGATGGAGCTTTTGCCGCTCGATCAAATCGCCTTTCAACGCATGCTCGAAGTGATTCGCCGTAATTTCGAGCGTTTCGGTTTTCTACCGGTGGAAACGCCGGTATTTGAGTTGTCGGATGTATTGTTGACCAAGACCGGTGGTGAAACCGAGCGTCAGGTATATTTTGTGCAATCGACCGGTGCGTTAGAGCAAGGCGGCACGCCGGAACTGGCACTGCGCTTCGACCTGACCGTGCCTTTGGCGCGTTATGTGGCCGAACACGAACATGATTTGGCGTTCCCGTTTCGTCGTTATCAAATGCAGCGTGTGTATCGCGGTGAACGTGCGCAGCGCGGCCGCTTTCGTGAATTTTATCAATGCGATATTGATGTCATCGGCAAAGACTCTCTCTCGGTGCGTTATGACGCCGAAATGCCGGCCGTTATCAGTGCCGTGTTTACCGAGCTGGGCTTCGGTGCTTTTACCATTCAATTAAACAACCGGAAATTGATGCGCGGTTTTTTCGAAAACCTCGGTGTTGTCGATGGCGAAAAACAAATGCTTGTGCTACGCGAAGTCGATAAGCTCGACAAACGCGGCGCCGAATATGTACGTGAAACTTTAACCAGCGATGCCTTCAAACTTGGCGCTGAAGTGACGCAGAAGATTCTCGACTTTGTACAAACCCGCAGCAGCTCGCATGCCGACGCCATTGCCCAGCTCGATAAACTGGGGCAGGGTAGTGAAGGTTTCAATCAGGGCGTGGCAGAGTTACGCGAAGTGATTGAATTATTAAAAGCCTACGGCGTACCCGAAAAAAATTACGCAGTAAATTTCTCGATTGCCCGCGGCCTGGATTATTATACCGGCACCGTTTATGAAACAACGCTGGATGACTATCCGCAAATCGGTTCGGTCTGTTCCGGTGGTCGTTACGAAAATCTGGCCGGGCATTATTCAAAATCACATTTGCCCGGCGTTGGTATTTCGATTGGCGCGACTCGTTTATTCTGGCAATTACGTGAAGCCGGTATTATTTCAAGCGCTGAAAGTTCGGTTGAAGCCTTGGTCGGTTTGATGGATGAAGTTTATTTGCCGCAAGCTTTGGAGTTGGCACAATTATTACGCGCAGCAGGTATCAATACTGAAGTGCAATTGGAAGCCAAGAAGATTGCCAAACAATTCCAATATGCCCATCGTGCCGGTGTGCGTTTCATGGTGCTGTGTGGCGAGAACGAAATATCGCGCGGCGTTGTGACCGTAAAAGATTTACGTCGCCAGGAACAATTTGAATTGCCGCGCGCCGAACTGGCAAGCGCACTAAAAGTCGAGCTAGAACAACAACGCGTTTTGAAAGGTCAATAATAATAATGAAACCAATTCGATTGGACGGACAGTCGCTGACACGCGAGCAAGTTGTTGCCGTGGCCTATGGCGCTAGTGTGGAGCTCGACACCAAACAACTGGTTAAAGTACAGCGCGCCGCCGATTTTCTGGCCGAGCAAGTGCAAAAGCAGGAACCCATCTATGGTGTTTCAACCGGTTTTGGTAGCAATGCCGACAAACTTCTAGGCGCGCATCGCTTGCGTCAGCCGGATAATTCCGACGAGTCAGTACTGGAAGAATTGCAACGTAATCTAATCGTGACACATGCCGTTTGTGTGGGTGAACCCTTTGGTGCCGATGTGGTTCGCGCCATGCTTGTTATTCGTATTAATACTTTGATGCGTGGTCATTCCGGTATTCGTGTTTCCACTTTGCAAGCCCAGGTCGCAATGTTGAATGCCGGCATCGTGCCGGTGGTACCGCAAAAAGGTTCGGTAGGTGCTAGTGGTGATTTAGCACCGCTTTCGCATTTGGCCATTGTGTTGCTGGGCGGTGGTGAGGCTTTCTATCAAGGAGAACGCGTGTCGGGTGCTGAAGCCCTCAAGCGTGCCGGTTTGCAGCCGATCCGTTTGTCGCATAAAGAAGGTCTGGCGCTCAATAACGGCACCGCACAAATGTTGGCAACTGGTGTATTGGCCGTCAATAAGCTTGATGAAATTCTGGACACTGCCGATGTAGCGGCGGCAATGACGATTGATGCATTTGCAGGTCGCGTGCGTGCATTCGACGAACATGTGCATGCATTGCGCCCGCATCCGGGCCAAGTGCATTCGGCTAAACATTTACGCGATTTATTGCGTGACTCAACTTTGTCAGATATTGCCTACCATCTTGTACCGAAATTCAAATCTTGGATGCCAGATAGTTGGGGTTCAGAACAACAGGCATCGCTTGCCTTTGATATTGCCTGGGATTGGGTGCCTCTGAGTCAGCGTCACGGTCGCGAGCGTTTTTATCAACGCTTCAAACCGTTTCGCGGCGGCAAGAAACATCAGCCACAAGATTCCTATTCATTACGCTGCATTCCGCAAGTACATGGCGCCGTGCGCGATGCCGTCGAACAAGCAAAACGCGTGCTCGATGTTGAATTAAATTCCGTCACTGATAATCCGCTGGTGTTCCCGGATTTTGAAAACCCGCGCCATATTGAAGACCAAGTGGTGTCAGCAGGTCATTTTCATGGCATGCCTTTGGCACTTGTGATGAGTTACGTCAAAGCGGCGATTCCGGTATTGGCGAGTATTTCTGAGCGGCGATTGAATAAGTTGGTAGATCCGGCAACGAACGATGGTTTACCACCGTTTTTAATCGGCAATGAAGACGCCACCGAATCGGGTTTCATGATCGTGCAGTACACCGCAGCAGCCTTGGTGAACGATCTGGCATCGCGCGCACATCCGGCGTCAGTCTATTCGATTCCAACGAGTGCCAATGCCGAAGACCATGTGTCGATGGGTGCCAATGAAGCACGCCATGTGCTCGAAATGACACAGGATTTAGCACACGTTATTGCGTTGGAAATTTATACCGCAGCACAGGCACTGGATTATCGTCGCGACATGATTAATGCAGCCCGCGAGCTGGCAAAAAATTCCGATGCTGCCGCGTTGGCGAAAAAAATTCAGAATGCACCTTTGCCAACTTCAACGGACTACGCTGTGTTCATGCTAGAAGTCGAAGCTCTTCGCATCGAGCTCGCCAGCTCCGACGAGTTTCATGCCAGCAAACCGGTGCGTGCTGTATGGCAGCGTTTGCGGCAAGACGTGAGTTTTATGGCGAAAGACCGTGCAATGGATGCCGATATTCGCAAAGTCTTGTCTTTATTTGACCAAGGTGAATTACTGATGGCTGCCAAAGCCAGTGATGATAAGGACATCTGAAAAAAAATAATCCGTACGGGCGCTTACTTGCTGCGCCCAAGATTTGTAGGAGGCCGCTTGCGGGCGACGTACCCTCAATGTCATTTATTGCCAGATTCGTCCAGTCTTCGTCGCCCGCAAGCGGCCTCCTACGTATCTACCAAGGCGTAGGGTGGGCACCGCCCACCTTTCCAATTGTTGTCGCAATCTGTTTGGTGGGCAATGCCCACCCTACGTTCTAGCTAATCTCTTGCGCGACACTGACCCGATTTCTGCCTTTATTTTTGGATAGGTAAAGCGCTTCATCGGCTTGATGCAGTGCCTGGTCGGGGCTTAAATGTCGATCGCCATTGATCGCAATAATTCCCAGGCTGGCGGTAATGGTGATTGCTTGCGGTCCGATTTTTATATTTTCATTTTCAATCCGTGAGCGTAATTCTTCTGCTATTAAAGCCAGCTTTTCCGGTGTCACATTTGGTACCACGACAACGAATTCTTCACCACCGAATCGGGCAACAATCGCGTTATGGCCGGTTAAGGTAATGGTGATGGTTTTAGAAAGCGATCTTAGGCATTCATCACCGGCTAAATGGCCGTAGGTGTCATTTATTTTCTTGAAGTAATCCAGGTCAATCAGCATCAAGCCAAGCGGTTGACGGCGTTCGGAGGTTTGTCGCAGCATTTGCTCGAATACTTCACGGAAATGTCGGCGGTTATAAAGCCCGGTTAATGCATCGCGTTGATTCGATTCACGCAGGCGCTTATTAGCATCGGCGAGTTGTTCCAGCGCTAGGCTTAATTCTGAGGTCCGTTTTGCGACATTGCTTTCGAGTTTTTCGTTGGCGTCATAAACAATTTTTACATTTTCATTGCGTAAATTGGCGTAGCGATAAGCCAGCGCAAATGAAAGCAGGATCATTTCAACAGCAGAACCGATTTGAATGCCGTACTCGGTAATGAATACTTTTGGCAAAATACCAAATGAAACCGAAGCATAAATAAAAGTGCCGATAAGTAGTGCTGCCCAGGCTATCAAGAACAATCGCGCTGGTCGGTAGCCTTTTCTGATTGCAATAAATGCCATCGTTAGCACAAAAATAATGCCAGGGAAAACTGTATAAGTTGTCACTTTCACGGCGGTTGCATAATCAATAAACAGTGACGCCGTTCCCATCAAGCTATAAAAGATGATGAAGCCCAAGGCAATACGATTTGCAATTGGCGACATCTCTTTCATATTAAGAAACAAGCGGGCGAATTGATGCATTGCCAGCTGCGAAAAACACATCGATAGTGGAATGGCATGATTGGCGAGCCAGGGATTATTGGGCCATAGATATTCAAAAGCCAGTCCATTCAAACAAAATAAAACCAGCCCAAAACCACTGATATGCATCATGTACCAAAAGTGATTTTGATCGCGCAAAATAAGCCATAAAATGAGGTTATAGCAGAACAATGCAAACAATATTCCGTTATAAATACCGATGCCAAATTGTGCATCGCGCTCCATTTCGGCAAAGGCACTGGCCGTGTAAACCGCGAGCGGCGCCTGGATGGAACTTTTACTGGAAGCACTGACCAGTAATTCAACCTGGGTTTTTTGCGGTAAATCAATCCAGAAATTAGGTTGCCGATAACGTATGGCGCGTGCCGAAAACGGCTGCATATCGCCCGAGGTCAAGTGTTCAATATGGTTGTCGGGATAACGAAGATAAACATCAACATAGTCGAGCAGCGGGTATTGCAATACCAATAGCCAACGTTGTTCTGTGCTGTCTTGATTAAACAGATAGGTATGAAACCAATATGTGCCTTTGCTAAAACCGAAAGTGGCATTGCCGTTGGGCAGTGCCTTGAATTTACCGGCTTTAGCCATATCGAATATTTGCGTCTTGTCGATTTGGCCATAGGGATCATGAAAGTATTTAACGTAAGGCGAAAGCTCGGTTTTACTGCGGCCGGCTTCCATCACGGCCACATTGTTTTGCGCTGCTGCCCAATCAGAAAGCAGTAGTAGCGCTAAAAAAATAAATAATGGCTTGAAATAACGAAACATAGTGCCGACGATTCTCCCCAGAACGTCATCACATTATGACGTGAGCAAGATTTTGTCACTCATTAAGCGTGTATGTGTTTGACAATGTATTAATGCGCTATTACACTAGCGAGATGAAAAAGCGAGATATCACCCCTGAAGTGCCGCTAAAACAAGGCCTTGAAGCCTTGGCGCAGGCTTTTGCGGCCTTGAAAACCCCGTCGGATATCAAGGCATTCCTGCAAGATTTATGCACTCCGGCCGAAATGGAAGCCTTGGTTGATCGCTGGCAAGTGGTGTCTTATGTCATCAGCGAGATGCCTTATCGCGAAATTCACGAACATACCGGCGTTAGCGTGACTACTATTGGTCGCGTTGCGCGCACGTTAAATACTGGCGCGGGCGGCTATCAAGCGGCTGCCAAGCGCCTCGGCATCACAAAAACAAATCACTAATTATTAAACTGGAATTTGTCATGCGCTCGCACGATCGTTTACGTATTGCTATTCAAAAATCTGGCCGCTTATCAGATCCCGCGCGTGACTTGCTCACGCGTGCCGGTCTGCAATTTCGTGAAAGCCGGGATCGCCTTTTCTGCTATGGCGAATCACTCCCTATCGATTTATTGCTGGTGCGCGATGATGATATTCCCGGCCTGATCGCCGAAGGCGTTTGTGACCTAGGTGTTGTGGGCCAGAATGTATTGGAAGAGCAAGCCGCCGAGCGAGCAGCGCAGGGTTTGGAAGATGCCTTCAAAATCATTAAGCCACTCGGGTTTGGGCGTTGTCGTTTGTCAGTCGCAGTCCCCAGCGAGTGGGACGGTGCCGATTTGTCGCGCTTAAATGGCACGCGTATTGCGACTAGCTACCCCAATTTATTGAAACAATGGATTACCGAGCAAAAACTCGATGCCGAAGCGGTGTTATTGTCCGGTTCGGTCGAAATTGCGCCGCGTCTAGGCAAAGCTGAAGCGATATGTGATTTAGTTTCTTCCGGCGCTACTTTGGTTGCCAATCAATTAAAAGAAATCGCCGTGATTTTGCAAAGCGAAGCCGTCTTAGCTGGACCGGCTAAACCTTTTGGTGATGAGCGCGCAGACTTGGCCGCAATGTTATTGCGCCGTCTTGAAGGCGTGCTCAGCCTGCGTGCAAGCAAGCTTGTGTTATTCCAGAGCCGGCGTTTGGTACTGCCTGAATTGATGAAATTATTGCCCGATGCCGAATTGCCAACGGTGATGAGCCTTGAAGGGCGCTCCGAAGAAGTCGGCGTGCAAGTGCTATGTCGAAGCGCCATGACCTGGCAGCGTCTTGAAGACATGAAACGCGCAGGCGCTTCCAATTTACTGGTATTGCCGGTGGAGCAAATGCTGGCATGAAAACTTTTATCTGGAATCAATGCAGTGACGTGCTTAAGCAAGAGCTATTGCAACGACCGGTGCAAACAACGCAAAAAGAGTTGGCGGAAAACGTCGCCCGCATTATCGAACAAGTAAAAGCCGATGGTGATAATGCACTAAGAGCCTTAACGCGTCGTTTTGATGGAATAGAAATTGCCTCGTTTCAAGTAAGTGAAGAAGAATTTAAACGCGCCGAAGAAAGTGTTAGCAAAGAATTAAAACAAGCCATCCGTGATGCCCAACAACGGTTGCAGTTGTGGCATGAAGCAGGCAAGCCAAACGAGTTTGAAATCGATACAGCTGTAGGTGTTCGCTGTGGAAGAATTTTGCGCGGCATTAATACGGTTGGTTTGTATGTGCCCGCCGGAACCGCGCCGCTGCCATCAACCGCATTAATGCTAGGTGTTCCAGCGGTTATTGCAGCTTGCGAGCAAGTGGTTTTATGCACGCCGGTTCGCAGCAATGGTGAAGCCGACCCGGCTGTTTTAGTCGCAGCAAAATTATGCGGCATCACTAAAGTGTTCAAGCTTGGCGGCGCGCAAGCGATTGCTGCAATGGCCTTTGGTACTGAAACCGTTTCCGCTTGCGATAAAATTTTTGGACCGGGCAATAGTTATGTTACGCAAGCCAAACAGCAAGTGTCGATGATGCCTGGTGGCCCGGCTATCGATATGCCTGCCGGTCCTTCGGAAGTGTTGGTAATCGCCGATGCCGGTGCGAACCCAGTATTTGTCGCTTCGGATTTATTGTCACAAGCTGAGCACGGTTCAGACTCGCAGGTTATTTTGTTGAGTGATAGCGCCGGATTTATTGCAAGCGTTGGAATTGAAGTGCAAAAACAACTGGCAAAATTACCGCGTGAAGCGATTGCGGAAAAAGCTTTATTCAATTCTCGTTTGATTGAGGTTGATAGCATTGAAGCCGCCATCAAGATTAGCAATTCGTACGCGCCGGAACATTTGATTTTGGCTTTACGTAATCCACAGAAATTTTTATCGCAGGTGAAATCGGCAGGCTCCATTTTTCTGGGTGATTTCGCCCCGGAATCTCTGGGCGATTATTGCTCCGGTACCAATCACGTATTGCCGACCAATGGTGCCGCGCGTGCCTACAGCGGCGTTAGCGTTGCCAGCTTTCAAAAAAGCATCAGTATCCAAGCTGTCACTCAAGCTGGCCTGAATACCATCGGCCCATGCGCTGTCACACTGGCCAATGCCGAGGGCCTGCAGGCACATGCCAATGCGGTATTGCTGAGGATGAGTGCATCATGAGCGTGCTCGATTTAGTTCGCGAAGACCTGCGTGACTTTGCCGGCTATGCTTCAGCTCGTCGTGCCAATGTCACCGGCAATATCTGGTTGAATGCCAATGAATCACCGTGGCCCAATGACGCGGATCAAGGTTTGAAATTGAATCGTTATCCCGAACCACAGCCACAGGCGTTGGTAAAACGCCTGGCAGAAATCTATGGAGTTGAGTCATCCAAATTAATGATCACTCGCGGCAGTGACGAAGGCATCGATTTATTGCTGCGTGCATTTTGCAAAGCAGGGCAGGATGGCGTTTTAATTGCGCCACCGACCTTTGGCATGTATGCCGTTTGCGCTCGTGTACAAAATGCCAAAATATTCGAAGTCCCTTTGATCGATGATGAAACGCAGTGGCGATATGATGTTTCAGCGGCATTGGAAAAAATTCGACAACAGCCTGTCAAAATGGTTTTTGTTTGCACGCCAGCCAATCCGACCGGCCAGTCAATTTCACTGGATGAAATTCGTCTGTTAGCCAATGCATGTGCCGGCAAGGCAATCTTGGTGGTGGATGAAGCCTATGCCGAGTTCAATGAAACGCCATCGGCCATTAGCCTGCTAAATGAATTTGAAAATATCGTAGTACTGCGTACTTTATCGAAGGCTTATGCATTGGCCGCCGCCCGGGTTGGAATCGTGATGGCACAGTCGAATATTATTCAGGTATTAAAAAACATATGCGCACCGTATCCCGTGCCAACGCCCTGCGCGTTGCAGGCATTGGCAGGGCTTTCAATACAGAATGTTGAAAACGCAACCCAACGCGCCAAAATTTCAATATCAGAACGAAATCGGGTTTATTTGAAACTGCAAGTCATAAAGTCAGTCAAAAAAGTCTATTCATCACAAGGAAATTACCTGCTGGCACGTTTTTATGATGCCGAGAAAGTTTTCAAGGCTTGCTTGGCGGCAGGCGTTGTCATACGTGATATGCGGGCCAATGTGGTTTTATCCGATGCATTGCGAATATCGATAGGAACCCCGGATGAAAACAGTGCCATGCTAAAAGCGCTGGAGAGTTTGTCATGAGCAAAATTTTATTTATTGATCGTGATGGCGTGTTAATCGAAGAACCCGCTGATGAACAGATTGATGCCTTTGAGAAATTCCGTTTGGTCGAAGGTGTCATTCCAGCCTTGATAAAATGCCGTGACGCCGGTTTTGAATTTGTCATGGTATCGAACCAGGATGGCCTTGGAACCGAAAGTTTTCCAACGCCACAATTTGAAGGCCCGCAAGAATTATTGCTGCAAATTCTTGCCTCGCAGGGAATTGTGTTTCGCGAAATTCTGATTGATCCCACCAAGCCGGAAGAAAATTCACCCAATCGTAAACCCGGTATTGGCATGGTGATGCATTACTTGCGTGATCGTTCGATTGATTTGCAGGCCAGCGCCATGGTCGGTGATCGCGAAACCGATATGCAGTTCGCTGCAAACCTTGGCGTGAAAGGATTTAAATTAGGAGCGGCAAGTTATTCGTGGACAGAGATTGCCCATGTTCTCGTCGATGCTCCGCGTATAGCCAATATCGAACGCATTACCAAAGAAACAAAAATTCGCGTGAACTGGAATCTTGATCGCGTGTCAAATCCGGTCATTGCGACGGGTTTGGGCTTTTTTGATCACATGCTCGAACAATTGGGCAAACATTCCGGCACGGCATTGGAACTTACTTGTGCCGGTGATTTGCATATTGATGAACACCACACAGTGGAAGATTCCGCTTTAGCGCTAGGACAGGCATTGAAACAAGCCTTGGGCGACAAGCGCGGTATTGCCCGTTATGCTTTTAGTCTGCCGATGGACGAAACCGATGCTAGTGCATTGCTCGATCTATCAGGCCGTCCGTATTTCGTTTTTGAAGGCAAATTTCCGCGTGAAATGGTCGGTGATCTTGCCACTGAATTAGTGCCACATTTTTTTAGATCGATTTGTGAAACCGCCGGTATGAATCTGCATTTAAAAGTGCAGGGTGACAACGCGCATCATATGGTTGAAGCCTGCTTCAAAGTTTTTGCTCGCGTACTGGGTGAAGCAGTAAAACGGAATGGCAGCGACTTACCTTCGACCAAGGGTGTATTGTGAACCCTCGATTAGTTTTGCTCGATTCCGGCGGTTCAAATTTGGGTTCGGTGCAAGCGGCATTTGCACGCTTGGGTGTGGAAGCTCCAGTCACTTCGGATGCAAAAAAAATCAGGAATGCCACCCACGTTATTTTGCCCGGCGTTGGCGCTGCACGAGTGTCGATGAATAAATTGCACGAGAATGGATTGTTCGATCTTATTCCCACTATTGAACAACCACTGTTGGGTATTTGTGTCGGCATGCAATTATTATTTGAAAGCTCTGATGAAGGCGACACCGAATGTCTTGGCTTATTGCCCGGCCGTGTAAAAAAATTGCCGGCGCAAGAAGGTATCCGGATTCCTCATATGGGCTGGAATAATTTAATGGTCAACACAACACGTTCATTGTGTGATGGCTTGCAGGGTGAAAATGTTTATTTTGTGCACAGCTATGCTGCTGATGTTTCGAATTTCACTATCGCAAGCTGTAAACACGGAAACACATTCTCAGCCATGGTGCAAAAAGGCAATGTAATGGGCGCGCAATTTCATCCCGAGCGTTCAGGCCAGGCGGGTGCGAGGCTTCTAAAGAATTTTTTATCCTTATGAATTTCAAAATCTATCCCGCCATTGATATTCGCGAAGGCCGGGTCGTACGTTTGCTGCAAGGCGATTACGCGCAAGAAACCTCGTATTCAAACGACCCCATTGAAGTAGCGCAGAATTATAAAAATGCAGGTGCAAAATGGTTGCATCTGGTCGATCTTGATGCTGCAAAGGCGGGTTCATATACTTTGCTGGAAACCGCCATACGAATGCAAAAAGAAATCGGATTGAAAATTCAAACCGGCGGCGGTATTCGTAAAAAATCGGATGTCGAGTTTTTGATCAACCGTGGTATTGATCGCGTAGTTATTGGTACGCTCGCCATTAAACAGCCTGATCTAATTGCTGAATGCATTCAAGAGTATGGTGCTGCACGCATAACCGTTGCGCTTGACACACGGCAGGATGAAAATGGCGTGTGGCAACTCCCCGTTAAAGGTTGGACCGAGCAATCCGAAAAAAATCTATTCGATATGCTGGATTTTTATCAGGCCAAAGGCCTGCGGAATTTGCTTTGTACAGACATAGCACGCGACGGCATGTTGTCGGGTCTGAATAATAATTTGTATGCTGAAATTGCAAACAGATTTCCCACTATTGAAGTACAAGCCTCTGGTGGCGTGAAGACTTTGCAGGATATTCGCGATGCAAAAATAGCCGGAGCCGGTGGTGCAATACTCGGGCGTGCTTTGCTCGAAGGCCGTTTTAGTTTGCAGGAAGCGCTGGCATGTTGAGCCGTAGAATTATTCCTTGCCTCGATGTAAAAAATGGCGTGGTCGTTAAAGGTGTCAAGTTTCGTGACCATGTCGTGATGGGCGGCATTGAGGAATTGGCGCAGCGTTATCGTGATGAGGGCGCCGATGAATTGGTGTTCTATGATATTACTGCCAGCCCCGAATCTCGTTCGGTAGATCGCGAATGGGTCAAGCGTGTTTCGGATTTAATTGATATTCCATTCTGCGTTGCCGGTGGTATTCGCTCTGTGCAAGACGCAGCCGCTATTTTAAATGCGGGTGCTGATAAAGTTTCGATCAACACACCGGCATTATTGCGGCCTGAATTGATCAATGAATTAGCCGAAGCCTTTGGCGTACAGTGTGTGGTCGTCGGTATCGATTCCCTGCGTGATGAAGACGGCCAATGGCGCGTTCGACAATTTACCGGCGACCCCAACAAAACGCAGGCGCTCGCAAAATCGACACTCGATTGGATTGTCGAAGCACAACAGCGCGGCGCGGGTGAGATTGTATTGAATTGCATGGGCAGCGACGGCGCCCGTAATGGTTATGATATCGAGCAGTTAAGCGCGGCCCGTGCGATATGTCATGTGCCTTTGGTAGCTTCGGGTGGTGCAGGTTCAATTCAACATTTTGTCGATGTCTTCGAGAAATCCGATGTTGATGCAGCACTTGCAGCCACCGTGTTTCACAATGGCAGTATTCCAATCCCCGAATTAAAACGAGTTTTGCACGATAGAAATATATCAGTCCGTAGGGTGGGCACGTGACCGCCACGGATGGCGGGAATGTCGAAAATGCAGGAGCATTTTTCGACCCCACCTCTATGGAACGTAATCATAGCGAATGCTCTAAACAATCCCAGTCATGTTTAGCTCATCTAGTTATTGCAACATTAGTGTACTGTCATGCCCGCGCAGGCGCGGACCCAGCGTCGTTGCTTCCATGTATCAGGTCACTGGGTCCCCGATAAAAGCATTCGGGGATGACGGTGCTTTTTGATTTTGTAATGTCGGGAACCGGTTTGCCGACCATAGGATTGTTTAAAATAGTAGTTATAGTTCAATGGTGGGCGGTGCCCACCCTACGCAATAAGGTGGAGCTGCGCGCATGAATAATTTCGACTCACTAGACTGGAACAAACAAGGCGGCTTGTTGCCAGCCATCATCCAGGACGCCAACACCCTGCAAGTCTTGATGCTCGGTTACATGAATCGTGAAGCATTGGTGGCCACACAAAAAGACCGGCAGGTGACTTTTTATAGCCGAAGTAAACAGCGCTTGTGGAAAAAAGGTGAAACTAGCGGCCATGTGCTTTCGGTGATAAACATTGAGGCCGATTGCGACAATGACACGCTACTTATTCAGGCAATTCCAGCGGGGCCGACCTGTCATTTGAATCGGGCAAGTTGTTTTGAAGCTGCCCCCGAAAACTTTATTGGCAAACTGGATGCTTTGCTCGAACAGCGGCAACAGGCAATGCCTGAGGGCAGTTACACGACGAAATTATTTCAGTCCGGTGTGCGTCGTATTGCCCAGAAAGTCGGCGAAGAGGGCGTTGAAACCGCGCTCGCAGCGGTTGCTCAGGATGAAAAAGATTTACTCAATGAAGCCAGCGATCTGGTTTATCATCTGATGGTGCTGCTGCGTTCCCGTAGTTTGAATTGGAATGCAGTGCAGGAGAATTTGAAACAACGCCATCAATAAGCTCATTAAATAGCGGGTAAGCTATGGAACCTCTGATCAATCGTCGTCCCCGCGCAGGCGGGGATCCAGAAAGCTTGAAGTCACTGGGTTCCCGCCTACGCGTGAATGACGGCTCCATAATTAATCTGAGCTTTCCTGTCTTTCGTACTGTAATTATTTTCAGCTCGTGTCTGCTCGGGTTTTCGCCATTGAAAGCTTTTGCACTGCCGCCCGTAATCGAAGGCGTGGTATTTGATGATCGCAACAGCAATGGTGTCCTGGATAAATCAGAACCCGGTATAGCCGATGTTGCTGTTTCCGACGGACAAACGATTGTCAGAACCGATGCCAAAGGCCATTGGTTACTTTATCCCTCTGAAGCCACCATGGTGTTCGTTATCAAGCCCGACGGCTGGAATGTTCCGACCAGCGAAACCGGGCTGCCAGATTTCTGGCTCAATGTGCATTCGGAAAGAGCGAATCAAGGCATTCAATTTGCACTTCAGAAAAAATCAAAGAATCAGAACAAAACTGAATCCATAAAAAACAAACTTGATTTACTTATTTTCGGCGACCCGCAACCCAAAAATAATCAGGATGTTGGCTATTACGAAAAAGATATTGTTGAACCTTTGATCGGCAAGACACAGGCAAGTCTCGGGATATCGCTTGGCGATATTGTGCATGGCAATCTGTCTTTGTATCCCGCCATGAATAAAGTTACCCGACGCTTGAATACAGCGTGGCTGCATGTGTCAGGGAATCATGATCGAGATTATGGCGCTGCCAACGACGAGAATTCTCTGGAAACCTTTTCAAAATATTACGGCCCGGACACCTTCGCCTGGGAGGAGTCGGGCGTTAGTGTCATTGTGCTCGATGACGTGATTCATGAACCTAATTCTGGCGTGCCCGCAAAATATGTAGGCGGATTACGTGAGTCGCAGTTTCAGTTTCTACAAACCTACTTAAGTCTGTTGCCGAAAGCACGTCGAATTATTATCGCCATGCATATTCCGGTTTTTGATGCAGATGCAAATCCGGATAAAGATACTTTTCGAGATGTTGATCGTCAGCGATTATTTTCGCTGTTGCAAGATTTCGATAATCCATTGCTATTGACTGCTCACGCGCATACACAGCGCCATGTTTTTTACGATGCCAAGAGTGGCTGGAAAGGCAAACTTCCGCTGCATGAATATAATGTCGGTGCCGCCTGCGGCGCATTCTGGTCAGGCGTTAAGGATGCGGAGGGTATTCCCGATGCTTTGATGCAAGACGGTACGCCCAATGGCTATGCAAGATTACATTGGCTAGAAAAAGAGTCGCCCAAATTGAGTTGGCAAGTTGCCAGAGCCCCTGCCAGTAAACAGATGCAATTATTTGCACCGAAAGTCTTGCGCCAAAAAGCCTATCCAGCCTTCGGAATTTTTGCGAATGTATTTATGGGCATGTACGACACGCCAGTCGAGTTTCGGATTGATGGTTCCGATTGGAAACCCATGTTGCGAATCGAGGCAATGGACCCGACGGTCGTCGAGCAAAATATTATTGATGCACGCTCAGCCCAATTGCGAGCGTATGATTTGATGTCGGAAGCGGTAATTTCTCAGCATTTATGGCGCGTTGCTGCCCCCACTAATTTAGCTGTCGGCAAACACCAAATTGAAGTGCGGGCAAAATTGAATGAACAATGGTTTAGCGAGAGCCTGTCGTATTTTTTACAGTTTGCGGAACCGTAGGTCGGGCCCCAGCCCGACTTTTCGATGCAGTGAAAAACGGCAACTTCGCACGATTGACCGGCAATTGTTTTTGCCACAACTTCAGATGACGTTGCATTTCTTTGCCTATGCTCATTTGAGGTTCAGAGGGAGTGTAATCTGCATTTTTTTCCCAAGTGGCAATATCGTTTTTAGCTTGCATGAACGCCTGCTCAAAATCATCATGGTCATTCATTGCATCGGCCCAGAAAGCTTTGCCGAACCAGGTGATGTCAGAGTCTGCACCGCAACCAAATGAAGTACGGTCTTTCCGCGCAGCAGTAATAATGAGCCGATGTTCATTACGCAATGGCTCAATGAAGCCGCCCGAATAACAGGCCGAAATAATAATAATCTGGTGTTTAATGCCGCTTTCAATAAGTGCCGAATCGAGTTCTTTCGGGGTTATTTGAGTCAGGGGAAGGTTACCAAGCTGTAACAGGAATTTATGGTCTTGACTGCCATGGCTGGTCAGGTAAACCAGTAAAATATCTTGTTGCGGATCCATTTTTCTCGAGAAACCCTGCATGGCATTTTTAAGATTGGTGAAGCTTGCGATAACATTGCCTTGACCACTGCTTTCCAGCGTGTTTATCAATGGCAGGTAGTTGGCATTTAGGCGTAGCGGCAATAATTTTTCCAGATATTCGACTTCATTGCGAAAAACGCGTTCGCTACCATCTCCGGCAACACCAATGGCGTAAAGGTCTATTTTGTCAGGATTTTGGAGGGCAACCCGAGACAGTTTTTGTTCCAGTAGGTTAGGTTGCGCTGAAAATACCGCCTCACTATCAAAATGTTCTCTCTTGTCTGTCGTCTCGAATTCTTCTGTAGCAAATTCTTCCTCCGAGGACATGCCATAGAAGATCGGTTGCTGCAGACTTTGAGTCCAAGGCCAAAAAGATAGGCTTAATGTAAACAAGCTGGCGGCAATAATCCGGAATGCACTTCGTGGCTGCATGAAATGCATGTATATGCGGAGCAGACAAAGCAGAATAATGCCGAATATTATTCTTGCAGCACCGCTCATAGAAACTTCGTAAAACTGAACATCGTAGGTCCAGACAATCAGAAACAAGGTCCATGTGGAGATAGTGACCAGTGCGATCGATGCCAGAGAAACCCAGAGAGCTTTACGCCCGATTATATTGGCTGCAACTGCCGATGCAGCAAGCAAAGCCAATACCAGCAAGCCATAGCTGCCATAGGCGCTCTCAACAAAAAAAGATTTTTCGCCCGCTTTGAAATAGCTAGTTAGGGTGAATAAGCCGGCAAACAAAAATGCGATGAGTGTGAAACTTGTAAAGCCCGCAATGGGTGTGCGTGATTTGGGCGCTCTTAGAAAGCAGAAGCTTAAGCCTTGACCCAGCAACCTGAAAGTATCCAATAGCCAAGCTAGATTCAAGGCTTGATCGCTTTAAAACTGATGACCCGCTCATGCCCGTGCGCGGCCTCATCTAAGCGTGGATTTGGATAATCCCCTAAACGGTCTAGTAACGCGGTGTCCATTCCGGCTTCACGAGCGGCATCAAGCTCTTCAACGATATCGGATAGAAAAATAATATCCGAAGGTTTTTCTTCAATGGTGGCAGCAATTCGACGATAACTTTCGACATCGCGTTTGCCGCCCATTTCGGTATCAAAATACCCCGAGAATAATCCCGTCAAATTTCCATCGCTTGTATGGCTGAAAAATAATTTCTGCGATGGCACAGAGCCGGAGGAGTAGACATAAATCTTATGGCCGTGTTCATGCCATTGTTTCAGCATGCAGGCGGCATCGTCGTAAATATGCGCCGCATAATCGCCATCACGATAACCGGCAACCCAGATCATGCCTTGTAGTGCTTTCAGCGCAGTATGTTTGCGATCACTATCGATCCAGTTAAGCAGGGTTTCGATTAAATGCTCGTCGTTAAAAAATTCTGATCCCAATTCAAGCTGTACTTGGTCGAGCCAATGCCGCACTTTGGGATCGTTAGCGTGCTCACGTACAAAGTTCGGCAGCTCACGACGAGCATAGGGAAATAATACTTCCTTGACGAAAGAAATCGAGCTGGTGGTGCCTTCGATGTCGGTAAGAATTATTTTCACGCCGCCTGTCCATTTTCATATCGTGGAAATTTATCGGCCCAGTCAGTATCGGTAAAATAGCCAACCCAACCATCTGGCTCGGTAAAAAAGCGAATGGCGATGAAATGGGGCGCTGGGCCCATATCAAACCAGTGTTTGGTGCTGTCGGGTACTCCGATTAAATCGCCTTGCGTGCAAAGAATTTCATAAACGCGGTCTTCGACATGTAGCGTAAACAAACCCGAGCCAGCGACAAAAAAACGGACTTCGTCTTCTTTATGAAAATGCTCGTTCAGGAATTTTGCACGTTTGGTCTCGCGTTCTGGGTCATCAGGTGAAATGCTCACCACATCCACCGACTTGAAGCCTTTTTCCAGAACTATTTTATCGATGTCGGATCGGTAAGCCACAAACACTTCGTCCTGCGACGCGCCAGCTTTAATGGGCTTACTGGTTTCCCATTGTTCAAAACGGACACCGATTTTTTGTAATTGCTCGGCAATAAATTCACTCGCATGCGCAATCAACATGGGGTTGGCGGTGTCTTGCTCGGAAAAAATACGCAGGCGACTCATTACTTCATGCTCCTCATTACTTATGCTTCCTCATTTCAAGTTCACAATTAATCAGAAAATCGAAGGCTTCCAAATGTCGGCGGGCTTCCATCATGTCGCGGCCCCAGGCATACAGGCCATGACCATTGATCAGATAGCCCGATAAAGGACCAGAGTCCAGTTTCGCTTCGACTTGCCTGGCCAGAATGTTCATATCTTGAGTATTGGGAAAAATCGGTAAATCAAAATAAGTGTCGTGCGTAGTTTGACCACGGAATGCCTTGATCAATTCATAGCCTTCAAATCGTATAAAACCCTGCGCTGCGTAAAGCCGCGATGCCAGCGTTTGACTGATTGAATGGGTGTGTAATACGCAGCCAATATCGGGGTAGCGGGCATATAAATGCGTGTGCAGCAAAGTCTCAGCAGATGGTTTTTGGGTAGTGCAGACTGGCTCGCCGTGTAAATCCACCACCATGATATCGGCTTCAGTTAAACGGCCTTTATCACGGCCCGAAACGGTAATTGCGGCGTGTTTATCGTCCAGCCGCATCGAAAAATTGCTGCTGGTGGCGGGCGTCCAGCCACGTTGCGCGAGTTCGCGGGTAGTTTCAACCAGCTCAAGTGCTCGCGCTGTTAACTTTCCGGGATCGTAGGGTAAGTCGTTCATAGTGCGAAGTTTAACGGATACCATAAATATTGTACGTCAACTTGATCCAAATCACTTTACCGGCACACAGAGTGAGTAGACTGAATACATTCCAAGGAGACTAGCCATGACCACCATAGCCAACGCCCGCCGTCGTTTTATCCTGCAAGCAGCCACTGCCGCCGTAGCCCTGCCATTATTCGGCCAAGCTTATGCGCAGACTCTAAAGAAGCTTACCGCCGAGAACCCTAGTGCCGTCGCTCTCAAATATGTAGCCGATGCCGCTACTTCAAAAGAGCCGAGCAAAAAGCCCGGAAGTAATTGCGCTAATTGCCAATTTTTTACCGCTGCCACCGGTGCTTGTAGCTTGTTCCCAGGCTTTGCTGTATCACCAAAAGGCTGGTGCGTGGCTTGGGCCAAGAAAGCCTAAGTAAGGCGACCCTTCTCAACTTTTGAGACACCTGCAAAGGTAGAATTGAAGTCCCGTAGGAGCGGTGTAAGCCGCGAATATTTAAAGCTGCGAATATTCTCTGAAATATTCGCGGCTTACGCCACTCCCACGGGATCTGGATTCTTTTGGAGCTACCGTGTCGCAAACACTTTTAATTTTCTTGGTCTCGTTTATTGCCTTTGCAATGGGCGCGTTTGTTTTTTACGGCATGGCAAAACGCCAGCAATTGGCATTGTCGCAGGCCGAGCGTGAGCTGCGAGAACAGCAAATACGTGAAGCTAAAGTTCGGGTAGAACTGTTGGAAGCGCAAATTACCGGTTTGCGATCCAGTAACTCCCGAGCCGAAAATAAATTGGCAGAGCTCGAAACCCGTCTTGAGCTTGAGCGCAGTAACCACCTAGAAAAAATAGCGGGCATTCAAAATGCCGAAGCGCGTTTGATGGAAACTTTCCAGAATACCGCGACTAAAATTCTGGATGAGCGCGCTGAAAAATTCAGTGAACAAAGCCAAAAGCAAGTGAGTGGTTTGCTTGATCCATTGAAGGAACAGCTCAAACACTTTCGTGAAACCGTTGATAACACCAACAAAGAAATTTATTCGCTGAAGCAATTGAACCAGCAGATTACTATTGATGCTGCCAATCTAACCCGCGCCTTGAAGGGCGACAGCCGCAGCCAGGGTGCCTGGGGTGAATTAGTGCTAGAACGTATTTTAGAAGCCTCCGGCCTTACGGCGGGCCGTGATTTCGATGTGCAGGAAGTATTAAAAGATGACGATGGCGGTCGGCCCCGGCCTGATGTCATTGTCCGTTTGCCAGAAAATAAAGACTTGGTGCTGGATGCCAAAGTATCCCTGACCGCCTACGAGCGCTTCACCTCGGCCGATACCGATGAGGCCCGGGGCTTGGCGCTGAATGAGCATTTGAGCTCATTGAAGCGGCATATTGATGGTTTGTCGAAACGTGATTATTCCAGTCTGCCGGGTTTGCGTACTCTGGACTTTGTTCTGCTATTTGTTCCGGTAGAAGCGGCTTTTATTGATGCCTTGCGCGTGGATGACCAGCTGTACCGTTATGCCCTGGAAAAGAATATTGTGATTGTCGGGCCGAGTACTTTGCTGGCGACACTGCGCACCGTTGCCCATTTATGGAAACTGGAAGACCGCAGTCGCAATGCCGATGAAATTGCCCGTCAAGCCGGTGGTTTGTACGATCAATTCGTGATGCTGGAACAAGACTTCAGTAATGTGGGCGAGCAACTGGAAAAAGCCTTGCGTAGCCATGAATCGGCGGTCAAACGCATAGGAACTGGCAAGGGTAATTTGCTCGGACGCGTAGAAAAATTACGCAAACTCGGTGCCAATACCAAGAAACAATTGCCACTCGATAAATTATTGGGTGTGGATGATGGCTTGGAAGATGAGATCTGAAAAACCCTAAATTTGATGGGTTCGTGGGAGTGGCGTAAGCCGCGAATGTTTAGAGGTATGAATTTCTATAAGCATTCGCGGCTTACGCCGCTCCCACGGAGCAGTATTTTACGAGCGACAATAAAAAACGGCGCGATACACGCGCCGTTTTAGTTTAGCTGAAAATTAAATTAGTTTGCCTTTCCTACTAAGCTGCGGCTGCGCGCATAGGCGAAGTAAACCACCAAACCTATGACAGCCCAGATTACGAAGAACATTTTGGTACTGACATTGCCTATGCCCGGCAATGGCACATGACCACCTAAACTGTAAAAAAGGTACATGCAACCAATAGCTGCTAATGGACCAATTACCCAGATTAACGGAGTTTTGAATGAGCGTTCGCGATCTGGTTGAGTTACTCGAAGAATCATTACGCCAATTGCTACTGCGAGGAATGCATATAGAGTGCCTGCATTTGAAATATCGGCAAGAACATCAACATTCAATTGCGAAGCAAAAAGTGCAACTACTATGCCGGTTATCCAGGTGATCACATATGGTGTGTGGTACTTAGGATGTACTTTTGAAAACATTTGGGGCATCAATCCGTCACGAGACATATTAAATAAGATACGAGTCTGGCCATAAATCATCATCAAAACAACGGATGGTAAAGCAATGCTTGCTGCTGCAGCGACTGCATCACCAATCGCAGGATGGTTTAATTCACGAAGCACAAACGCAAGTGGCTCATTGGATAACGATAGTGGACCACCCGGCTGTGCTCCAACCGATCCAACCGCAGCGTAAGCTACCAAAAGATAAAATACGGTACAGATGGCTAAGGAGCCAATTAAACCAATCGGGATGTTTCGTTTTGGATTTATAGTTTCTTCAGCCGCCGTAGAAACGGCATCAAAACCCACATAAGCGAAGAAAATCGAGGCAGCTGCTGTAGACACACCGTTCCATCCAAGTGGAAGCATAGGTGCAAAATTTTCTGGTTTTGTTTCAGGTAGTGCGTAAATAACAAATGCTGTTAGTGCCGCAATTTTTACTAAAACAAGTGCAGCAGTTACTTTCGCACTTTTTGACGTGCCGATGACCAAGAGCCAAGTGACAAGAAGTGAAACTAAGAAAGCCATTAAATTAAAACTGCCCGTAGTTTGGGTACCGTCAGCGAGAGTAATTGTGGAGAAACTTCCGACCATTAGCTCTGGTGGAAGCCCAAGGCCATGATGGGCCATCACACCATTTATGTAGCCAGACCAGCCGACTGCGACTGCACTTGCCGCCACGGCGTATTCAAGAATTAAAGCCCAGCCAACAGTCCAAGCGATAAGTTCACCCATGACTGCATAAGAATAAGTGTAGGCAGATCCCGCTACCGGGATCATCGAAGCAATTTCGGCGTAAACCAAGGCGGTCAATGCACAAACCACCGCAGCAATTACGAAGCTATACATCATGCCCGGACCC
The DNA here is from genome assembly GCA_043721835.1 of Arenimonas sp. Classification (GTDB taxonomy): domain Bacteria; phylum Pseudomonadota; class Gammaproteobacteria; order Xanthomonadales; family Xanthomonadaceae; genus Arenimonas. The sequence continues at coordinate 59,264 of JAYSQD010000181.1, forward strand.
GCTTTATTGGCCGCGACTGAAGTTAGTACGAAAATACCGGTGCCGATAATAGCCCCAACGCCCAGCATAGTTAGCTGAAATCCACCCAATTGACGCTTGAGTCCTTTCTTCTCGGCAGTTTCTAGAATCTGAGTCAGCGATTTTACGCGATCAAAAAGCATTGTGTTCCCCTCAAGCAAATGTAATCCATTAGATTTTTGCCACACAATAGTCCGTGCGGAATTTGTATTACTAAACTCGCGTAACATACGCGACTTCGGGCGCTGCGGTAAAGCCTTAAGGTACGGATGAGGGTTTAGTTTGGACAATTTTTCACCAGCACAGCAGCAAGTCTTGAATTTGCTGAATCAATATATTGAAGATGAACCGGAAAACCGGCATTCCAAAGCCTTGTTAATTGCATTTGCCGAGCAGCAGCAAAATTGCTGCGAACGCACATTATTGTTGGGGCATTTCACTGGTTCCTGTTGGCTGGTATCAAAAGACGGCGAGCGCGTACTTTTGACGCATCACAAAAAGCTGGAGCGCTGGCTGCAGTTAGGTGGCCATGCCGATGGCGACAGTGATTTGGCGCAAGTTGCCTTGCGTGAAGCCGAGGAAGAATCGGGCCTGACAGATTTGATTGTGGAACCTGAAATTTTTGATCTGGAGCGACATGTAATTCCGGTGCGTGGTGCGGAGCCGGAACATTATCACCATGATGTTCGCTTCGTTGTACATGCCACTGGCAATGAAGAATTTATTGTGAGTGATGAATCTCATGCGCTGGCTTGGCGAGTCATCAGTGAATTAGTGGATGACGCTGAAGCCGAGGAAAGTATTCGCCGTATGGCAAGAAAGTGGTTGCAGCGATCGTAGGAGCGAGCTCTGCTCGCGAAGAATCTGCGACGAGGCAGTTCACGAGGTTGAAAAATGCTCCTGCATTTTCAACACTTCCGCCGTCCATGGCGGTCGCAAGCTCGCTCCTAAGTCGGAATATTTCGCAGACCTGTCGCGCCTCAAGGCGCTCCTACGGTAATTCAAATCAAAAAGTTTTGGTTTCTACGCGGCCACCAAATTCACCGGTCAAGGTGCTGACGTAAATTTTTTCGCCAGTGGCAATATATTCCGGCACCATGATTTCAATGCCCGTGCTGAGCTTGGCAGGCTTGGGGCGTTTGGTTGCCGTGCCGCCTTTTAATTCCGGCGGTGTTTCAATGACTTCAAGCACGACATTGGCCGGCAATTGCAGGCCAATGGCTTGGTCATCAATCAGCTGCACGTAGCAATCTTCAAGACCTTCGGTGATATAGCCTTTGGCATCGCCCAGCGTTGCCGGGCTGAGGGTGTAGGGCGTGTAATCTTCCTTATCGAGAAACACAAAATCATCGCCGTCCATATAGGAATAGTTGGCTTCGCGACGCAGCAAATCGACTTCGCTTAATTCGTCTTCTGACTTCAGACTTAAGTCCAGTTTCTGGCCGCCAGGGACGCTATACATAATGAAGCGAAAAGTCATATTGCCACCACGGCCTTGCGGTGAACTACGTTCGATATCGCGGATTTGATAAACCACTTTATTGTGTTCGACCACATTGCCTTTTTTGATGTCGTAAGCTTTCATAAGTTTTCTTTGAGTTTTTGTATTTTTGTAGGAGCGCCTTTAGGCGCGAAAGATGATTATCTGGATTGTGGATGCCTGGGTTTATTTTGGCGCTAACCTAGCAGCACCATCCAGACGAATAGTTTCACCATTCAAATAGGTATTTTGCAGAATAAAACCGACAAGCTCCGCGAACTCTTCTGATTTACCCAGACGCGATGGGAATGGGATTGAAGCACTTAAAGATTCTTGAACTGCCGGTGGCATGCCATCGACCATCGGGGTCCAGAAAATACCCGGAGCAATGGTCATCACACGAATACCAAAGCGCGCCAGTTCGCGCGCCATCGGCAGTGTCATGCCAACAACACCGGCCTTGGATGCTGCATACGCGGCTTGACCAATTTGGCCCTCATACGCCGCGACCGAAGCAGTATTGATAATAACCCCGCGTTCTTTATCGGCCTGCTCATCGTTATGTTGCATGTGATTGGCGGCCGCTTTTGCAATATTGAAACTGCCGACCAGGTTCACCATCACGGTAGTAGAAAATTGTTTTAAAGGCATCGGTGCTTCCTTGCCTAGCACACGACCGGCACCAAGAATCCCTGCGCAATTAATGGCGGCATTCAAGCCGCCGAGTTTTTCTTTGGCTGCAATGATATTGGTTTCAACTTGAGCTTCATCGGCAACATCGGTACGAAAGTAAAACGCATTGGCAGCACCCAGTTCTGCCAATGCGGTACTGGATTTCTCATCATTGATATCGAACAACGCGACTTTGCCGCCATGCTTCACGATATGTTGCGCGACCGCAAAGCCGAGGCCGGAAACGCCGCCAGTAATCACGGCACGAATGTTTTGAATTTGCATGGGGAGCTCTTTTTCTAAGATGTAATATTTTACCGTAGGAGCGGTGTAAGCCGCGAATGCTCGGATAGATTCGCGGCTTAC
>JAYSQD010000182.1:0-5880 GCA_043721835.1 Arenimonas sp.
CCATGACGCTCGCCCACCGCCGCATCTTTTCGGATTCGCACTGGCTCAAGAACACAGCGGACACGCCGAATATCGCAATCATGATTTGCTCAATCACCGATTCCCCTTCCACGCCATCGATGGGATGGCGACCACTTCCAACGCATCATGTTTTGAATCAAATTCAATTCCATCCGCGTGCGTTTTCACCGCGCCGAATTTGTTGCGTTTGGCTGGCTCGTCAACAGCCAGCTTGCCTTTAACGCGAGCTTGGTGCGCGTCAAATTGTTCGGGGGTTAGGCGGATCATGCGGCCTCGCATAACCCATAAGATGACTTACATGCTGGCGCTTGCTCGTCAGCCTCAAGGCGTATTTGCATTCCGCCCCTCGATGTTTTCGACCACTCCACCCGATTGCGTATTCCGCGCTTGTTAAGATGCGCGTCGCTGTCGGGATCGGCAAAAAACGAGGATGCGCCACGCCAACTAGCGGCTGCGACGACGGCCTCCCATTCCTCAATCCGGTCAAGATGGTCTGGAAAGCGTTTGCTGATTTCCAACAATTCATCCTTGCCGCAGTTAATGCACGGCATGCAGCCGACTCTGCCCATTCCGAGTTTGTAAAGCGGGTTCGGCTCGATTCCGCACACACTCATTGCGTCAAAACAATCGGCAGCATTCCACCGAACAATTGGACGATAGATGTAAAGCCCGCCGCCAACATCCTCGAATTCAAGCGCGTATCGACGTGACGCCGATTCTTCCCTGCGGATACCTTGCCATGACCAAACCGCATTGCCTTGGTCAATAATTTTCATCTGGTATTCGACCATCGGTTCCGTTTTTAGGAACTGGGTGCAAAACTGCGCGCGACGTGACGGAAAGCGACCTTTGATAATGCACAAGTCCAAGTAGGGGTTTCCGGTCGGCCCCTTCTCAAACACACGCAATACTTTTGCTATCTGTTCCTCAGTGCGCTTAGGTCTGTTCGCAGTTCCTTTGCGGGGAGCCTCCGAGTTAAGCCATTCGATACGGTGCGTCCATTCCGGCGTAAAGTCTCTGCGCAGCCTGTCAATTTGAATATCGAGCGCCGACTCCAAATAATCTAAATAGTCGTAATAACTTTCATGCTCGTTTCCGGTATCTGCCGTCACATACCGAATAGATGCGTGATCCTCCAATTCACGACAAAGCAATAGCGTGGCAGTCGAATCCTTGCCGGCGCTAATGCTTACGACGTGAATCACGCTCATTTCCCCTTCCACCCCGGCGATGGGATGGCGACCACTTCCAACACATTCACCGATGAAGGATTGACCGCGCCACCGGCATAAACAGTCGCCCCGTCCAGCATGTCGGGCTTGAATGCGCCGAAGATCAGCCGTTCGGGCGCGGTCTTTGACATCTGCCGGTATTCGCTCTTGCCCGGCGTCACCAATCGCAGCACCCAATGCGTTTTGCGCAGCGCTTTAACCTCGTCCTCGATCTCCTTGGCATCCGCAAAATTCATACGCTTATCCCCTCATATTCCAGCGCGCGCGAATACTTCCGCGCCGTCTGTCCGTCGCGCGTAACCACCGTGGTGTGCCCGTCGTCACATTCGCGGACTTGATAGCGGTTTCCGCTCGTCGCGCGCTTGGATTTGAGGTGATGGGTCACAGAACCGCATTCGATGCAGGGAATGGGCTTGGGCAGGCCGCAGTGGGCGCACTTCATGCGGGCACCAACTTGAGCGTCGCGCGATTAACCAGCGCTTTCACGTCATGGCTCGGCTCGTTTTTGTAGGGCAGCAACCCGGCAACATGCGGCGCGGTCAGTTTCCCTTGCTTAACCGCAGCCAACAGCGGCCCCTCGCGCCCTTCTACATCATGTCCAAGGCTTGGCGACCACTTCGCGGCCTTGCCCTGCCTGCGCGATTCCTTGACCAGATTTTCGTATGACTCTTTGAACGCCATCCGAGCGGCAATGCGGTCATTTTGCAAGCCAAGCGCGACACCAAAAGCACCCGCCATTTCCTCAGTCCAGACAATCGTTACTCCCTCGTCGTTCAGACTTCGGGCCACGATTGACCACGCTTCTTCGGCGTCCGGCCTGCCGTCCATCGACTTCAAAGCATCGAGTAATTCGCTGATCGTCGGCATGAATTTGGCGGTCTGCACATGCTCGTTCATCAAACTCTTTACCGTGTCGAAGTCGAACGGCGCGAGCGCGTTCCACCACAGCGTTACCGTGCCGGGCTTCATGGTCACGCGGTAGTAGTCCGCGACCGTCGAAAGCAACTCCCTAAAATCCTTAAACTCGTTCTGCATCATGGGTGATGTCCCTTTCCGCTTCGCCAAAAATTTGGCGTTCTGCGGCGTCAAAAGAGTCTTGATTCGATTGATTTTTATTGTTAATTTCAAACAGCCCGGTGTATCCGTTTTCGAGGCTGTTTTGAATAATCGCGGCGATGTCCTTGCCCTCCTGCCGCCATCGGTCGAGTTTTGCAATAGCGGCGGTTCTGGCGGTAGGTGTGAATGTTTGACGCTTTTCTGTCCGATGTTTTTCAAAATCCGCCCACACGGAAGGCATCCAATCCGGCGCGTCAGCGCCATTGTTTTTGACCTTGGTTTTTGGTGTTTGAAGTTCTTGGTTCTTGGTTACTGGTTCTTGGTTATTGGTTACTGGCTTATGGCTAAGGTTATTTTTGGGTTCCTGTTTAATAACCGTCTGGGTTATTTTTGGCCTACCACCCAGGTTCCCGTTAGATTTATTTTGGGATGCCTTTTCCCGGTATTTTTCCAGTTCTTCATCTATCCTTTTGTGGTGGTATCCGGTTTCGTCCTTGATAAAGAATTCAGCCAGCACCGAATCAACAACCTTGCGCTCGGCGGGTCTGGCAGCCCTGACAATGGCGTACAAACGCCCCATATCGAGCGGTAGCGGCTTTTCGGCTATGTAGCAGGCATCCATCAGCACTCGGTAGGCTCCATGCTCAACAATCGTTAAATGCGGGGTGTCCTTGGCATAGTCGCCAAGGTGATGCTTGTAATAATTCACAGTGAATTCGCATCTTTGAGGGCCTTTTCGCTCATTCCTGATCCCCCATCACCCACACCGCCAGCCACATCACGACGAACACGAGCACGCACATGATTTTGTCGGCCATGTCTCCATTACGCGAAAAAACGCTCTCAAGCATTCCGCCCTCCGTGTTCAGGCCCCTGCGCGACTACCTGCCGGCAGCGTTGGCTTTGGTTGTGGTCGCGCGGGAAGCTCATGCTGCGCGCTCCGATGCGACACCAAATATGGCGCGGTACTTTTCAATGATTTCCGGATCAGCTTTAAGTGTCCCGCCCGTAATCTTCTGGATTTCAAGTTGCCGGTTTTCGGGAACGCCGTTGTCTTGCCATTCGCAAACTGAGGGCTGGCTGATGCCTATCGCGCGGGCAACCGCACCCTGAGAACCGAAGTGCTTTATTAGGTCTGAGTAAGTCATAAGGCGTATTTTAGGTGCACCTAAAACAAAAGGTCAAGAAGTATTTTAGCCCCACCTATTGCGCTCTAAGTAATAATTCCAATATGCTTACTTACTCTCCTCAAAAAATCATCGCTCTGCGATTAGATCGTGGACTCAACCAATCGGAACTGGCTAGAAAGGCCGGCCTGTCATCCCCTACGATATGGGCACTGGAAAAAGGGGAAACAAAAATGCCGAAATATGACACGTTACGCGACATAGCCATCGCCTTGGGCGTCACGCTGCCAGATATCATGGCGGATGAACAGCCGAGCGACTTGGACGCGCAAATTATTGCCGCCACCGCCGCTTTGTCGCCAAGCCACAAAGCGTCAATATTGATCCTAGCAAAAGCCCTGTTAGAGTCCGAAAAATAAACCGTTCCTCATAGGGGAATAACGCCTGTTACAAATTATTTTAGGTGCGCCTATTGCTTTTCTGTTTTAGGCGTGCCTATAATACTTCCGGAATCAAATCGAATAAGCACCAAGCACCAAACCACGGGAGTCAAGATGTTAATCACCAAAGACCTTTTGCACTCATGGCAATCATGTCCAGACGGATACGCATGGTTCGTCAAAAAATATCCTGATGGCGCCGAATTGCAGGATGTGCTGGATGCGCTCTGCGAGGAAAGAACCGTTTATGATGCTCACTGGCTGCTGAACAAAGCTGGGCCGCAGAAAACCGTTCTGGAAATCACCAACACGAAGTTCCCACGCAAGCATCTTGTTTTTGCAGGATCAATCTCGATTGAAGTATCTTGCTCGTTCGATGGCTTCGTCGAAGCTGGCGAGGACATCAAAGCTGGCGGGAACGTGGAAGCTGGCTGGCACGTGAAAGCTGGCGGGAGCGTGGAAGCTGGCGGGCACGTGAAAGCTGGCTGGAACGTGGAAGCTGGCGGGCACGTGGAAGCTGGCGAGCACGTGGAAGCTGGCGGGAGCGTGGAAGCTGGCGAGGACATCAAAGCTGGCGGGAACGTGGAAGCTGGCGAGGATTACGGAATTTTTGCGGGGCTACGCATAAAAGTTTCGCAATGGAGCCTGTACGCCAAGGTTATCGCCAAAACCAAACCACAAAATTTAATGACTGGATTTTGGAGCGGCAAGTGACCAAGCAGAAATACCCACTCCAGATCGCAGGGAATTTAATCGGAGGCAATATGAACAAAGATATTGAGAACGAAACGCAGGAATATCTTGACCGAATGGATGGCAAAAGTTTGTCGCATACGCCGGGGCCGTGGCATTGCGGCACGCTTCGTGAAACGGGAATCAACGCCGGGATTGATGTGGACGCAGACAACAACAGTAATTTGGCTCTTGTGCATCACGAGCCCCTCGATAGAGATTCAGGCGAAACGAAAGCCAACGCCCGTCTAATCGCCGCCGCGCCTGATCTGCTTGCGGCGCTGGAAGGTTTGCTTGCCGACATTGCGGAATATCAAACCATCAACAAACTTGGCGGAGAAAAAAACCATTGGCAGGTGCAAGCTCGCGCCGCAATCGCCAAGGCGACAGGCCAACCATGAAAGCCAGCGACGTTTATTTGAAGGCAGCGAAATTGGTATTTGAGTCAAATTATAGTTACGCAAGCTGCTTGGCTATTGAGAATGTAAATCCCTGCGACGGCGGATGGAGGATGGAAGCCACGGAATATATGCAAATTTTTTCCCCTGAGGAAAAAATTCTACCCGGATCGGTATGGGGGATTGAATGGGGCAACACCAATATCGAAGTAAAAAAATGCCGCGTCCTGGCGCTACTTTTTATGCGTGAAATCGCACTAGACCAAGAAAGGAACGAAAAATGACCATCGACACTTTTGTATTTTTCGCCGCGCTATCACGCTCACGGGAGATCGTCGTGGACAAAAAGATAGAGCAGGACACTCAGAATTACCTGGATTCTCGAGACGGAATGCCTGCGATTCGCGCAGTGTGGAGCGGAACATTCAAGCTATTCGGCGTCGAAGTTAAGTGCCATACGCTATCAAATGGCCAGCGTGTCATTGAGGCTGACAGCATGGAAGCATTATTCGCCGCGATGGGAAACGGCACGATCAATCCTGACGACAATCAGGACGTTACCGAATTCGCAAAATGGCAGAGGGTTAAGCCATGAGTGGTGGAAAAACAATAATCGTCTACAAGGGTTTCGACAAGGATTGGTCGTGCCGTGGCTTAAAATATGAAATTGGTAAAGAGTATGTCCACGAAGGCGATGTATCTCTATGTAATAGAGGCTTTCACGCGTGCCTCGCCCCTCTCGATATCTGGACTTATTACCCGCCGGTAGACGGCAATTCAGTTAATTCAAAAGGTGAGTTTGAGGGGAACAAATAATGCCCATGCACGCATACCTAGCCAGACCTCGCGCCCGGCGTTGGATATTGCGCAACAA
>JAYSQD010000183.1:0-14135 GCA_043721835.1 Arenimonas sp.
CGAAAAAGGAAAGCCAAAAAAAGTAGCGTTGATTGCCTGCCTGAGATCCTTCATCACCCAGCTAAATGCCATGCTGCGCGATGGCACCGAATGGCAGGCGGCAACTATCTGATGCAGACAGTTGCTCCTACCTTTTTTCACGCAGGAGGCCGCTTGCGGGCGACGGATCTGGCGTGATTTGTCGCGCCCAAGGGACCTCCTACGGAGGTTTTCAACGCGTAGCTTGAATCGAACCTAGATCGCTCATGGTCAGCGCACTCGATGTTTTCGAGTTCTGTCGTGATGCGGCTAAATTTTCTTTGCGTCGACAATCAATAAAGGGCGAATGTGCTAGCCAGTTGGTATCGGGATAATAGGCAAAAATCATCTGGCCATTTTTCAGGCTATCAATCACCGCTTGTGCTACTTCAGGTCGCACTGCCGGGCATCCCCAACTACGTCCGAGTCGGCCCTGCTGTTTAGCCGCTGCCGGATTCACATAAGGCGCGCCATGCATAACGATGGCACGCGCCATGGCGGCGTCATTGGTGCCGGGTTCCAAGCCTTCCATTTTCAATGAATAACCATTTTTGCCGTTATAGGTTTCGGTGGTTCTAAATAGACCGAGACTGGTTTGATGGCTACCATCGCGATTGGAAAAATCGCGAGCAAAATTTTCACCGGTGCCTTGGCCGTGTGCCACATATTCGGCAAATAATAATTTTCTTGATTCAATATCAAACACCCAGAGACGGCGTTCGGTTGAAGGCAGGGAATAATCGATAACAGCCAGGCGCGGTGAAAGTGATTGCGACAAATTTTTAGCAGCACATTCACGTGCTTCGAGTGCAAGATTTAGTACACGCGGATTAGCTTCCGGCGCCAGACGCATAAGCAAGCCTGTTGTAGTCTCGGCATAGGTTTGCGATGACAACAAAAACAGGCTGGCGAATATGAATGAGTTTGGGCGCATGCGTATTCAGCTCAGTGAATAAATTCGCTCGATTGTACGGGCCAGTTCGTTAAAAAATCATTTGGACGAACCTGAACCTTCTTCGACCCAAGGCGGTAATTCTTCGTCAGCGGGCGTACCTGCGGAGATTACTGTCATGTCCTTGCCGGTAGTGCGGGGCAATACTTGTGAATCAGTTAACACTAGGGTGGTGCCGGGGTTGATGATGTCATAGACCAAACGCGCAAAATCTACCGGTACGGCAATGCGTTTAACGGCGGCAGGGTCCAATGTTCCGGGTGTTTTGGTCTTGTCTGCACTGGCGGCATAGCCAGGCATGGGGATGCTCATCCAGTTCTTTGCTTTTTTATTCGGCACAATTTTACTAGCTTCGCTACGCTCACCTTCCATCAAAACATAGGCCTGTGTTCCGAACGGCGCTTTGCCGACGATGCCGATTTTTGAACGACCAATTTCAATACCATTACGCATAACAATAGCGCGTTGATCTTTGGTGCTAATTAAAATGGACACGGTACCGGTCGCTGATTTTTCGGGTTCCCAATGAAAATTTTCAAACCATGATAGTCGTGGTGCGACAGGTGCTTTATCGCCCATCGCAAACTCTACCGGCGCAAATACATCAGGGTGTGCAACATTGGGTATGGACGTGGTTTCATCGGCCACCACCACAGTCATACCGAAGTCGGTGGTATCAAAAAGTAGCCGAGCAAATTCATAAGGTAAGCGAACACAGCCGTGTGATGCAGGGTAGCCGGGCAATTTGCCAGCATGTAGTGCCACACCATCCCAAGTAAGGCGCTGCATAAAAGGCATTGAAGCATCGTTGTAAAGGCTGGAGTGGTGATCTTTATTTTTTTGCAGAATAGTAAAAACGCCGGTTGGAGTTTCCTTGCCTTTTTTACCAGTGCTCACCGTGCTCACTGCGATCCGAAAACCATTGCGGTACAAATAAGCACGTTGTTCGGTAATGCTGATCACCATGACCAAGGGGCCCTCTGGCACCACTTCAGGTGACCAGATAAATTCGCCGGGCTTCAATGCCGCTGCGGGTGTGTCGATAGGCACCGAGGCGGTTGTCGCTTGTGCAAAAGCCAGAGAAGGGAGCAAAGCGAGCATGCTGCTGATCGAAAACAATAGGCCACGACAAAACATACAACGACACCGGTTGGAAAGAAGTCGCTAGAGTAAACCAAAAGCTAATAAATAAACGGAATAAGTCGTTTACTGCGCTGGCAATAATTGCGATAGGCCTCGCCCAGAGCGTGGCCAAGAGCGGTTTCTTCAATGCCAATTCGGTACAAGAAAGCCGCCGTGACCGGAAGCAAGATGATCAACAATGAAGCAATATTGGAAAGACAAAGACCAAAGCCCAGGAATGCCATCAAGGCTCCGGTGTAAGACGGATGTCGGATAAGCCGGTAGGGGCCGGTATCGATAAGCCTGTGGTCTTTTGCAATCGCGACGTTGACGGTAAAAAAACGGCCGAGATAAATAATGGAAACCCATCGCAGCAAAAGGCCTGAAAAAAACAATACAACACCGATGGGATAGCTTATGTCGATTTCTGAAAATGCAAATTCCGACATTTTTTTTGTTGCTGCGAAACCCAAGAAAAGACTGGCCAAGATCACCAGCCAGAGCACTCGCAGAGAACCCTTGTCCTGCGACTGGGCATCCGACTTTGCCCGCATGAAGATACCGAGTGCTATTTCGGAAACGCCAAAAATGGGACCAAGGATTGCAGGTGACGGCAAATTCATTATCGTGCTCGATGTTCTGGAAACAATTTTAGTATGCAGCTTTCAGCGAAGTGTATGACCTGCCAGAAGTAACCAGCTATCTTATTGTCACTAATGCATCTTATAAAAACCATAGATAGCGGTTAAGTGCCATGCATTTTTAGTTTTCCGTGGCATTCTCTTGCCTCCGACACGGCACTAATAATGCAAGCTATTTGAGCGGCATAGATGAATCCGCCTGCTGATCAATTCACAAAACGTAACACCTTGGTTTTACCAGACTGCTGTATCTGGTATTTGGGAAAAGCTGCCATGAAGCGGCGCGCCTAATCCTTAAGTATTTTTATGTTTTTGGTTCTCATGCTGCCAAGTCTAACTACCTCGCATTTTCGGGAATTAGGCAAGCGAAACTCAATAGATCATTTCGTAATGACCGACTAACACAAAGGCGTGATGGAGAGCGAAATCACGTCCTCGCTTATTGACCATGTACAGGTATGTACGTCTACAGTTTTAATAGGCATACATAAAGCTAGATGGTTTGCATAATAAAAATTGATGAATGACTGTGTTAAATTTTGTAACTCAGATTGGTATAGCAAACTTGAAAATCATTTAATTTCAATGATCTGAACAATTCACAGGCATTTTTTTGAGGCTGGCGAGGTTTTGTTTTCTATGCGACTATCGCTGTCGCTTAAGCATCACATTGTCATCAGGGGGAAAGTATGTGGGTTGTCTGCAACGGGTCTCATGGCCCGTCTCGGAGTAGTGCAGTTCGCAGTTTTGGGCTTTATGCCTTCTGCTTGTCGAGACAATACTTTTCTATGTGTGATAAAAATAATTCCGTCTTTTCATGCTGATTGTTCAGACACAATTCTGGCTGGTGTTGTGGCCGCTGTTGATGTTGGCGAGTTTTCTGTTGGCGCGCGCTGCACTTGAAATCAGGCAATGGTTCTGGATAGCGGCATCGCTTGGTCTATATGCAATTGCTGATCTCGGCGGAATGCCTTTGCTGCTGGTGTCGCTTTTATTTAATGGCCTGATTGTTACCTATTTGCTCGGTGAAGGGAAAAGACGCCGAGTAGTTATCAGCTTGTCGATCTTGATGAATGTAGGCTGGATGCTGATACCGGCTTTCCGCAGTGGTGAAAATTCGACAGGAAGTTTATTCTCGCATCTAGCCTTGTCGTTTTTGAGCTTGCGTCAGATATGGCTGCTGCGTGATGTTCATGAGTTACGAGTAAAAAATCTGACAGCTCGCAGCTATCTGCTTTTTATGCTTTTTTTTCCACATTTGTTGATGGGGCCGCTTGCTCGCATTGGCGATCTGCAAAAACAGTTTGATTCCGATGATTTTGCACGTTTGAATTTATCCCGAATAAATCCCGCATTGATTCTGATTGCCTGCGGCTTGTTCAAGAAATTAATCATTGCCGACACTCTGGCCGGCCCGGTAATTAACGCAATGATTACCGTCAGCGATGGCAATGCTCTTAGCTTTATGGAGGCTTGGAGTTTGCTGCTTGGGTTTCAGCTGCAGTTATATTTCGATTTTTCGGCTTACAGCGATATCGCCATTGGCTTGGCTTTGATGCTGGGCGTGAATTTGCCGATTAATTTTTTCTCGCCTTTTCGTGCCTTTGATCGTCTTGATGTCTGGCGGCGCTGGCATCTTGGTTTTGTGGCTTTCCTCAAATACAATTTATTCTTGCCATTACGCCGTTATTTTGCGGTCCCGGTGTTGGTGGCTATCGTCGGTTTTGCAAGCGGCATGTGGCATGGAGTCAGCCTGAATTTCATGCTGTGGAGTGCGGCCCAGTCCTTTCTGTTGCTGGTCTCGCACGAACGCCGACGCCTGCTGCGGCGCTTTGACTTGCCTTCTGAAGGAAAGGGAATTCGCCGCGTCATACAGTCGTTCTGGGTGATTAGTATTTCAAGTTTCGTGGGCGTATTTTTTCTCAGTACCGACATGCATCAAAGCATCGCCATCATGCACAGTGCGCTTATGCCAGATACTCTGGGCATTCCTGCGCATTGGTTGAGTAAGCTTGGGTTCTCGCATTGGGCGCAGGCGACGGAAACGACACGTTCCTTGATGCCGGCGTGGTTGATGATGTTATTGCCGATATTATTTATCTGGGTATTATTCCTGCCAAACGCCGCCCAATTATTGCGCGAGCATGTGAAATTTTTGACGTTGGAACGCGACACCGAGTTGTTGCTTAAGCAAACTCCGCCGTCCCCTTGGCTATTGAAATTACCGCCGGCATTTTGGTCGGTAATGTCGGCCATTATTATTGTTTATTCTCTGTGGTTGTCCGATTCCGCTGCACGTTTCATCTACATGCGTTTTTAGGATAAGCATGCATACGACTCGATTGTGTTTTCTATTATTCGTCGGCTGCGTAGTGTCGAGTCTGATTTTGGGTGTCGTATTGATTCGCAGTGTCGATCCAGAAAAGCATTGGACTGCCACTAGCGTAGATAAGTATGAATATTTTCGCCCTTACGATGAAAAATCTCTGAAGCAATATCGTTTCGGCTTAATCAAAAAAGCACAACCTACCACTTTGCTACTTGGTAATTCACGCACACTGTATGGCTTTGCGCGGGAAAATTTTGATCCGCATACCTTCAATGCCAGCATGGATGCTGCGCAGATGGATCAGCAGGAAGAATACGCAGATTTTACCCTCCATCAATTTCCTCTGAAGCGGCTGGTGATTGGGACCGATTTCGGTATGTTTATCGGGCGCAGCAAAACGGTGGGAACAGCTTCTGCAGGCTGCTACTACATCACGTCGATCTGTCACTATTTATCGGCTTATTCACCGTCAGCATTCAAAGGGAGCTTAGTGACGCTTTATAACGCGCACTACAATATTGCAGATCCACGTTACTCGATTCCTGCCGACGGGTTTTTACCCGCCTGGCCTTCCAGTAGTGATCAACCGCTTCGCATACGCCATGCCTATGCGATTCGCATCATGCGCTATGCCTTCGGTGAAGGCGGTGATTATGAAAAAACCCGGCAGCGAATTCGCGAACAATCCGGCCCGCAATATGCAGCACTTGATCGTGTGCTTGCACAGGCCTGTAAATCAAATGTTCAAATACAGTTGGCGATCTTGCCTTTGCATGCCGATGCGCTGATGCAGTTCAAGCAATCGGGTTTGATGCCGGAATTCGAGTCCTTCAAGCAAAAGATCGTTGATGCAGCGGCACGCGCCCCTTGCCATAGAATTGAAGTTTGGGATTTCGGCATTAATTCGGCCTATATCCATGAGCCGATAAGCGCGACTACCAAGGAATGGAAATGGTTTATTGAACCCTTTCATTTCAGACCGGCATTGGGAACGATTATTGCCGATGTATTAGCCGAACGTCGGCCTGCGGCAAAGATTGCCAGACGCTTGGACGCGAATACCCAGAAATAGTCGTTGGGTGGATCCCGCGCTCTATGCGGTATCCCCCCAACATCATCGCAATCTGCGGTGGAATCACCAACGGCGTGCCGCCTGTAGGGATCGCGCCTCTATGCGGTATCCACCAAACACCATCGCAATCTGTGGTGGGATCACCAACGGTATGCCACCTGTTGGGATCGCGAGCTCTATGCGGTATCCACTAAACACTACCGCAATCTGCGGTGGAATCACCAACGGCGTGCCGCCTGTTGGTGGTTCCACCCTACGTAAGCATGCTTTTAATTTCGTGATTAACTGCTAGCTCCGAGAAAAATTTTCTGGCAATGGCATAAGCGTTTTTTGATAGCGAATTCCACAAACTTTCGTCTTCGTACAAAGCCAAAAGAGCATTAGCAAAAGCTTCGGCATCATCAGCAAGCAGTATCGACTCGCTGTCGGTCAAATGCATTCCGTCGGCTGCCACTGTCGTGGCAATAGTCGGCAGGCCTGAAGCCAAGGCCTGGCTTATTTTTCCTTTGGCACCAGCACCGTAGCGTAGCGGTGCGATATTGATGCGTGCGTTATCGATATGTTTTTCAATATCCGTCACATGGCCGTGAAAAACCACATTCATATACTCAGATAATCTAATTAAATTTTCCGGTGCTGATGCGCCTACAATATTCAGCACAATGTCGGGTCTTTTTGCATGAATCAAAGGCCAGGTGGTTTCCAGAAACCATTGCAGACCATCCTGATTGGGTGGATGCCTGAAGTTACCGACAAATAAAATATCCTTGCGTTCACTGAAACTAGGTGTATGAAGACGAATAGGATGAATATTGGAAATGCGGCGAATGGTTTTTCCCGGAAAATTCGCGTGCAAGCCGAGATACTCGGTGTCGCTTACTACCCAGGTTTCGTCGCATTTCGCAATCAAGGCATATTCTTTTTCTTTTGTGGATTGCGCCTGCTTCGCTAATGAATCCGATTTCGATAATTCCGCTTCCTGCGCTTCACGGATATGATGTAGATCGACGGTATCGAAAATGAGTTTCGCGTTCGGAGCGCAGGTTCTCAAAGTGTCATAAACGCTAGTCATCAATGCGACACGACAAACAATAATCATGTCAAATTGATGGGCGTTTTCTTTAAGCCAGTCGAATACGCTTTTTGTCCAAGGCTTGTAGTAGCAGTCGATGCCTTGTTGTTGCAAGCAGGAAGTATGTTCGTTGTCGAAAATTAAGTCGGCAGGACAAAAATGAACATCGCACAATTCATTTTTCAGGCTTTTCATCAAGTGGAATAAACGCAGTGATCCCGAGTCTGCATCAATATGCGGTGTGTGCTCATCGAGAATCAGAAGTTTTTTCTTCTGTGTTTGAAATGGCAGCGCCGTGTTTTCCTGTTCTGTTTTTGGGCGAGCAGGGTAGGCTACCAATACGGTTTGCCAGCGTTCGAAAAATTTTATTTGATGCGGCACTTGAAAGGCTTTCATGCCAGTATCGAGTCTTGTGCCGGAAGTCGCGCCTTCAAGATGCACGACCTGCGAAAAAGGCTGGTAACGAATTTTCAAACCGGATTGACGAACGCGCATCGCTAGATCAGTGTCTTCAAAATAACCGGGTGCAAAATGCGGGTCGAAACCCTTCAGTGCATCAAATACATTTTTGCGAATCGCCAGTACCGCGCCCGAGACATAATCAATCTCGCGGACGTAATTGAAACGCGCGTTATCGGCTTGTTCAAAACGACCAATATTCCACACGCTACCGTCCTTGAAAACGGCGCCACCGGCTTCTTGTAATCTACCATTGGGGTAGAGCAATTTCGCGCCGGCAATACCGGTGTCGGGGAATTGCTCGAAGATCTTCAACAAGGCATCCAACCAACCCGCTTGAACAATAGTGTCGTTATTCAAAAACACCAGCATGTCGGCACGCGCTAGTTCAGCGCCTTTATTGCTGGCAAACACATAGCCGCTTTGGCTCGGCATGCGGATCAAACGCAAGCCTTCGATACTCGATAAAAATTCGAAACTGCTATCACTGGAGGCATCATCCACCACAATCACTTCAAAGCTAATCGCATTGCGCTGAAGTAATAGGCTGCTCAGGCAGGACTTTGTCAGTTCCAGATGATTATGAACCGGAATAATCAGGCTGACGTGCGGTTTTTCGCAGCAAAAGTCTGCGCTGCCCAAGCTTTCAATTTCGGCGGCCGTCGGAAAACGCAGCTCATAACCTGCGCGTGCTTGCTTGAGCCGTGGCGAAAGCATGGACAGACTAGCTTTTAGGCCGCGAACGCGAAGGCTGCGCAAACCGCGTTGCAGTAGGCTTTTAGTGCGTCGGTAGTGGTAAATAAATCGATTGCGCATTTAATCTGAATTAGTTCGGTAATTTGTTGTCGAAATAGACCATGAAAAATTCAGTCTCCGTCTAGAGCCTGATAAACTTCCGGAAACCAACATTATCCATGTCCGTGACCCTAAACGCTCCTTCCGAACAAGAAATCCCAAGCCTGCGCTCCCGAATCAAGACCTGGTTTTGGCGACTTAGCCTGTTGGGCCTTGGCCTCACCGTCGGCATCGGCGGCCCCTATTTTTGGCAGCTCGATAAACAAGTGCGCGAACAATTCGCGCAATTGCAATGGCAGGTGCCCACGCGCATTTTTGCGAGGCCCTTGTTTTTAGCCAATGGCGTACGTTTGAACCCGGAGACGATGGAGCTGGAATTAACAGCGGCTTCGTACCGAAATGATGGCGTAGGTCAATTGCCAGGAACATTCAAACGCGATGGCGGCAAATTTTCACTGGCAACGCGTGCTTTTATTGATATGGACGGCCCAGTACGCGAACGCCAATTACAAGTCGTGGTGAGCGCTGGTCGTGTTGTTTCGGTGCAGGATGCCGCTAGTAAAAAGCGATTGGATAGTGCAAGGGTCGATCCTGCGCGTATCGCTACTTTATATGGCAATACTGAAGAAGAACGTCGCCTGGTGCGTTTGGAAGAAGTGCCGCCTTTGATAGTTTCAGGCTTGCAGGCGGTCGAAGATCGCAATTTCAAAAACCATCACGGCATTGACCCGAAAGGTTTGATGCGGGCGATCTGGGTGAATATTCGCGAGGGCGAATTTCAACAGGGTGCCAGCACACTCACGCAGCAAATGGTGCGTAGTTTATTTTTAAGCAACACCAAAACTATTTCACGTAAATTAAAAGAAGCTGCTTATGCTTTGATCATTGAAGCGCGTTTTGACAAAAGACGAATTCTTGAAGCCTATTTGAATCAGGTTTATTTGGGTCAACAAGGCGAGCAGTCGGTGCATGGTATTGCGGCAGGTGCCGAGTTCTGGTTTGGCCGTGATTTAAATTCCCTGCGTACCGAAGATATGGCTTTGTTGATCGGTATTATTCAGGGCCCGGCTTATCACGATCCGCGCAAGCATCCCGAACGTGCAATGCTTCGGCGTGCCACGGTGTTGAATGTCTGGCAGGAACTTGGCCTGATCACCAAGGCCGAAGCCGATCGCGCCAAAGCCACACCATTAGGTGTGAGTGCAAAACCCGGCGTCGCAAAAAATCGTAACCCGGCTTTTATGGATTTAGTACGCCGCCAATTGGCACGTGATTATCCGGCGGATGCTTTGAAAGGCGCTGGTATGACGGTGCACACATCCTTGGCGCCATCTGTGCAAATGTTGTCAGAAAATGCTGTCATCAATACATTGAGTAAGATTCAACGTAAAGACGGCCCGAGCTTGCAGGCAGGCATGGTAGTGACCGACAGCCAAAATGGCGAAGTGTTAGCGATGGTCGGTAATAAAAATGTAGATCAACCCGGCTTTAATCGTGCGCTTGAAGCCCAGCGTCCGGTCGGTTCTTTATTAAAACCTTTTGTATATTTATTGGCGTTTGCACAGCCCGATCAATACTCGCTCGCCAGTTGGGTCGATGACAGCCCGGTTGAAGTCACACAACCCAATGGCAAAACCTGGCGCCCTGGTAATTCCGATGGCAAAAGCCATGGCACGGTAACCATGTCATCGGCACTCGCGCATTCCTACAACCAAGCCACCGTTCGCGTGGGCATGGAAGTGGGGCCGGATCGACTAAGTGAATTATTAAAAGTGCTGGGCGGATTGCAATCGGAAGCACGCCCCTCATTAATTTTGGGTTCGATCGATTTGAGCGTTTTTTCCATGACGCAGATGTATCAATTTTTAGCTTCCGGTGGACGCATTCAACCACTGCGTGCGGTGCGCGGCGTTCTTGATCCTAAAGGCAAGGCGGTGAATCGCTATGATTTTAATTCCGATGCTGCGCAAGAAGGCGATGCCATCGCATCGCGTTTAGTCACGCTGGGTTTGCAGCAAGTGATCACCAACGGCACCGGCAGCGCTTTGTTGAGCGACGGTCTGGGGCCTTTGCAAGCGGCGGGTAAAACCGGCACCAGTAATGATGGTCGTGACAGTTGGTTTGCCGGTTATACCGGTGACCATCTTGCCGTGGTGTGGGTGGGCAATGATGAAAATAAAACCACGGGCTTGTATGGCGCCACCGGTGCAATGAAAGTGTGGTCATCCCTGTTTACAAAATTGCCAACTCAGCCATTGACCGTGAGTGGCGAGGGTATTGAATGGGCATGGCTGGACGGTGCCGACTACGCAACCACCGAAGACAATTGTCCCGGTGCAAGGCGCGCAGCCTTTGTGTCGGGTTATTTACCGAAAGAACATAAAACCTGTGTTGAAAGTTCGTGGCTGGATTGGTTCAAGCTTGGCGAAGATGCACCACCAGCACAACCGCCGACACCGGAAAATCAGGAGCAGTAAACAATGCGTTTTCTTATAATCATTATTTTTATTTTGTTGACCGCTTGTGGTCCGACCGCACCTAAAAAAACAACAGCCAGCAATGCGTTCACGCCAGAATCGATGGTGGCGCAAGTACGTTCGGCGGGTCTGCAAGGCAATGATTTAACCGTGGCACCTTTGCGTGACCCGCAAGTAGAAGACTTGCGTAACATGGCAACGCAGGCCGAAGCGCGTAAAGATATTATTGCCGCGCAAGCGGCGCTTGATCTGGCCTTGAAAATTTCGGTGATGGACCCCGATTTATTGCAATGGCAGGCTGAGTTATTTCTGTTAAAAAAGAATTGGGCTCAGGCCGAAAGTTTCGCTCAGCTTTCCTATAACAAAGGCCCGAAGCTTGGTGCCTTGTGTCGCCGCAACTGGAAAACACTTTCGTTTGCACGCAGGGCTAAAAACGATGTCGCCGGTACCCAGCATGCCGATCAACAAATAGCACAATGCACGGTTGCACCGCAGCCGCGTTATTAAAATATTTTTGGAAATTTTGTGTCTGATTTAGCAAAACGCACACAGCTGGCTTTGGCCGATGACGGCCCGCTAGCCAATAAATTAGCCGCTTATGTTGCGCGCCCGGCGCAGCAACGCTATGCGCAAGCCATTGCCGATGTTATCGATGATAAAGACACGCTCATCGCCGAAGCAGGCACCGGTACCGGTAAAACCTATGGCTATCTGGTGCCGGCATTATTGTCGGGCGAGCGCGTTATTATTTCGACCGGCACCAAAGCATTGCAAGACCAGCTGTATCACCGCGACTTGCCTCGCGTGCGTGAGGCGCTGGGCGCCAATTTAAAAACGGCTTTGCTGAAAGGCCGCGCTAATTATTTATGTCGCTATCGCATGGAGCAGGCGCGCGGTGAAACAAAATTTGCTACCCGCGATGTGGTGGCGCAATTTCAACGTGTGACTGCGTGGAGTGGCCGCACGAAACGCGGTGATTTGGCGGAATTGTCTGATTTGCCGGAAGACTCGCTGCTATGGCCGCAAATTACTTCGAATGCTGAAAATTGTCTGGGCAGTGAATGTCCGTTCTGGTCGGAATGTTTTGTCGTCAAGGCCCGGCAGGAAGCCCAGGCTGCCGATATTGTGGTGGTGAATCATCATTTATTACTGGCTGATTTGGCGATTAAACAAGAAGGCTTCGGTGAAATTTTGCCGGGCGCAGCGACTTTTATTCTGGATGAAGCCCATCAGCTTCCGGAATTGGCCGCACAGTTTTTTGGCGAGAATATCAGCGCCAGACAACTAGTCGATTTGGCGCGCGACACTTTGGCAGAATGCAAAGAGGTACCATCGGCGCTGGCGACTATTCAACAGCCGGTGCGTACGATTGAACATCAAGTACGTGAATTGCGTTTGGCGCTGAATAATTTTTCGCAACGTGGTAATCAAGCCCGTGTCTTGCACGATGATGCCGCCAGCCAGGCACTGGAGCAATTGCGTCTTAGTCTGGACACTTTGTGCCAGGCATTACAACCGCTGATTGAAACCAGCCCCGGCTTCGGAGCCTGTAGCGCACGCGCCGATAATGCCTACACGCGAGTATTACGCTGGATGAAGGCGGGCGATGACGAAGACGTGCGCTGGTATGAACTGACCCAGCGTGGTTTTAGTTTGCAGCGCACGCCTTTGGATGTTTCCGCTCCGCTGCGACAATATCGCGAACAAAGTCGTGCCGCCTGGATTTTTACATCGGCAACGCTGGCGGTCGAAGGCGATTTCGAACATCTTGCACATCGTTTGGGTTTATTGGAGCCGCGTACCCTTCTTGAAGAAAGTCCCTTCGAGTGGGCCGACCAAGCGCTGTGTTATTTGCCGAAAAATATGCCAGAACCTAATACTCGCGATTACGGAAAATCGGTTGTCGAGGCCGTTTGGCCGGTATTGGAAGCATCGAAAGGCCGCGCGTTTTTATTATTCACCTCGCATCGCGCCTTGAAAGAAGCCAGCGAAGCCCTGCGCCATTCGCCTTGGCCGTTATTCGTACAAGGCACCGCGCCGCGTACTGTATTATTGGAACAATTTCGTTTGTCCGGCAATGGTGTTTTACTCGGCGCTGCCAGCTTTTGGGAAGGCGTTGATGTGATCGGCGAAGCACTCAGTGTCGTCGTGATTGATCGGCTGCCGTTTGCCGCACCCGACGACCCGGTGCTCGAAGCGCGTCTGGATGTAATTCGTCGCAATGGTGGCAATCCATTTCGGGAAGAACAAATTCCACAAGCGGTTATTGCACTAAAGCAAGGCGCAGGCCGATTAATTCGCAGCCATGAAGATCGCGGCGTATTGGTGTTATGTGATCAACGCTTGATCAGTAAATCCTATGGCCGCATTTTTCTGCAAAGTCTGCCGCCACTACCACGCACACGCGAGCTGAGCGACGTGCAGGCATTTTTCGCAGAAAATCAGGTGGCTACCGAAGCAGTGGCGGTCGAAACTTTAGCCACTGATTTTCAGGCAACGGTGCCATGAAGTTATTGGCATTTGAAACCGCTACCGAAGCGTGTTCCGTCGCTTTATATATTGATGGCGAAATTCGTGAGCGTTTTGAAATTGCGCCTAAGCAACACACGCAATTGGCCTTGCCTTGGGCAGAACAATTGCTCGCCGATGCCGGTATTAAAAAGTCACAACTCGACGCGATAGCCGTCGGCATTGGGCCAGGAGCATTCACCGGCGTACGCCTCGCCGTGGCATTGGTGCAAGGCATTGCATTGGCATTGGATAAGCCCGTGCTGCCGGTTTCAACATTGGCTGCCTTGGCGATGCAGGGCGCCGATATTAAGGCTGAAAAAATTCTTGCCGCCATCGATGCCCGCATGGGCGAGATTTACTGCGCTGAATTTCGATTGAATACCGATGGCTTGGTGGATGCCATGAGTGCAGAGATAGTCATCGCACCGGAAGCTTATTGTGCAGAGTCAGACAGTTCGTTTGTCGGTGTTGGCACTGGTTTTGCTGCGAATAATAACGCCTTGCAAAATAATCTTAAATCGCAATTAATTGCCTGCCGTGCCGATGCATTGCCGCACGCCAGCGATATTCTAAAACTTGCCTTGCGCGACTACGCACTAGGAAAAACAATGGCGCCAGACAATCTGGAACCGGCGTATCTACGCAATAAAGTTGCGCTTACTTTGAAAGAGCAGGGTAAAGCGTAGG
>JAYSQD010000184.1:0-19806 GCA_043721835.1 Arenimonas sp.
AGGTAATGAACACCCTGAGCATTGGATTCATGAGATTTCAGCCAAATCGTAGATAGGCTTTTTTGAGTTTCCTCCCACCCTGACTCAAACACAATAGGGTGGGTCGCCAATAGTTATTTGTTCTTGCACTGCCAGCCCACGTGCCTTCTGTTTATGTGCCATTGATGTTGGGGACAAATTCCCTGCCGAGCTTAAAAAACTGGCAAATCCCTGAGACTTTGGCCGCCCTCATCCCTGAAAATGGCCCAGTCGTTTGTTGGACAGGAGCTCAAATGGGTGCCTTTATTTGTTTCGACATAGGGTGCGTTTCTAACGCAACTTATGGCCTTGCGCTACTAAACATTCCTGATTTCTTTTTTCATTTTGGCCGCCGGTGGATCAAACCACGATGTTTCCATGCGAATGCTTCGAAGCTGCGCGGTCTCAAGATGTGAAGCATAAAGCGGCTCGGCGAAATAGCTGATTAACAGACTGCGCCGACGTGCGCCAGTCACGTTTAAACTACCCGCGTGCAAAAGATCGGCGTCGAACACTAAAATATCACCAGCGCAACCTGAAATTTGGACGACCTGTGCAGCATCATTTAAATCAAATGGCTGTTGCGCCTGAACCGGTCGGTGGCTGCCGGCCACGATGCGTGTCGCACCATTCTGAGGGCCGTAGTCATCCAGAAAAGCAATTGCGATCACAGTATCACCGGGACGCGTTGCCGACAGATCACGATGAAGCCCCTGATCGCCGCCGCCTACCAATGGCTCGCGACCCTCTACCTGCGAAAGAAAGAACCGTTCGCCGATCAGTGAACCCGCTGCCGCCAGCAATTCAGGCAAGTGGCACACGGACTGCACCATCGGCAATAAATCCAGCAACGAATGCCGCCAGTCCGCACCGCGCGGCACAGGCCATTCGTCACGAGGTTTTACGCCAGCATCAAACGCCAGGCGTAGCTCGCTCAGCCATTGCGTCGGGATTGCACCACGCAGCAATGCGTAGCCCTCGCGATGAAGTTGTTCCGCGTTCGCAAAACAGGCGGCCGTTTTTTTTTCGTCTTCCATCATACGTTCTCAATCTACATTGCTTAAAAAAGCATTTTCATTTCATCTCATTAAAACAGCAGAGCCGTAGGTCGGGCCCGGCCCGACACTTCATACAATCTGCAGCATTACTCCTACTCGCGAAAGCCCGCCTATTGTTGAAATTACCCAACCCAGTTTGCCGGACAAATTCCAAGCCGTACATCTCGATGGAAACGCGAATGAGGCATTGGTGCGCCACGGGCGCACCCAATGATGGTTTATGCCAAAAATGAGCGAGTGGCCCTGAACCGCCCTGACAATATTGTCAGAGGAGAACATGAGGACACCCACAAAACCCACATCTCCCTACCCTCATCTCAGAAACTCCCTACATCGCTCTACCACGTGATTCATCACACTAGCGGCATGACGCAAGCACGCTCCCATTTAATTCCGATTGGTGTTTCAGGCACTTACCACTGCGTACAACGTTGTGTGCGGCGCGCTTTTTTGTGCGGTATCGATCACTACACCAACCAAAGTTTCGAACATCGCAAAGCATGGGTCGAAGATCGCATCGCGTTGATCGGCGAATGCTTTTCCGTGGCAATTTATGCCTACGCAGTAATGAGCAATCACCTGCATTTGGTATTGCACGTTGATCCCGGCACCACCCACTCATGGTCGGATGACGAAGTGGCTCAACGCTGGGTCCGCTTGTTTCCACCCCGCGACGATTCCGATGAAGCGCGTACATTCAAACAAAATCAATTAATCGCCAATCCCATGCGACTCGAACTATGTCGTCAACGATTGGGCAGTTTGTCCTGGCTGATGAAATGCCTGGCCGAACCCATTGCGCGCCAAGCTAACGCGGAAGACTCTTGCAAAGGTCGCTTTTGGGAAGGTCGCTTTAAATCGCAAGTTTTGTGTGATGACAAAGCGGTACTGGCCGCCATGGCGTATGTGGATTTGAATCCTATTCGTGCCGGCATTGCCAAGCAAATCGATCAGAGCCCACACACCAGTATTCAACAACGCATTAAAGCCCTGAAGAAAACGCCTTCTCTCTTGAAACATTTGCTCCAGCCACTGCATGGCACATTGCTGACGTGTCTCCCCGTACGTTTGGGTGATTACATCGAACTGGTGGAATGGACTGGCAAGCAAGTGCGAACCGACAAGCGTGGCGCCATACCAAAACAAACGCCATCGCTATTGAAGAATTTGCATATCACCGAGAAACGTTGGACAACGCAAGTTAAAGGGATTGGTTCAACTTATTGGCGTGCGGTGGGAGACGTGAATGATTTATTGGAAATGGCCAAACGCTTAAATCAGCGCTGGCTGAAAGGCATCGGTACTGCGATGGTGTTGGCGAAAATTAAGTAAGGCTTACTTGGAAACTTATTTGCCCGTGAGGGAGAAAGAAGTGTGGCCGATGGTTTTGTATTGGTGATTTAAGAATAAAGAAATCGCCATAAAGGCAGCGCTGCTTGGGTTATGCTGACTAGGCGGAGATACTGTGGGTGTCCCTAGTTTCGCAAGACGGAGATACTGTGGGTGTCCCTAGTTTCGCAAGTCTTGGGTGTCCACAATTGCTCAGTGACAATTGCTCAACAATTGCCCATAAATAAAAAAAAATAAAAAAGAGGCAGGATAATTTAATACAGCATTTAGCCCGACTAAGCGCGGTCGGCCGAAGGCGCGCAGCCAAGCATGACCGAATTACTCGCATCGCAGGATGCAAAAGTCTCCGGCGCCTTATACACCGGTGCAAAACCACCGCCCGGTGTGCGGAAATTGGTGGTCTGCCCCTGATAGAGGCGTGCCGCGAAAATTTGTACTTCGCCGTTGTAGGCATAAGCACGGACATCGAGCTTTAGTTCAGTGTCACCTGATTGCAAGCGCGCCATTCGTGCACTCGGCGGCACCAATTGTTGTGCAACGTAATCCTCTTTCCGTAGCTGGGCGAAAACTTTTGTCGTCATCTTATCGCCGCGATATACGCCACGGCTGCCGAAGCCGCCAGCGGGTTTAAAGAACCAGCGCTTGCGGTCCTGCCAAAGCATTTCCGCATTATCGGCAGTCACTTCCATCGTGTTCGGAATGTTGCGCACCAGAATATCGATTATCTCCTCGTGAACACCCCACTGACGCAATCTATTAGCATCGCTTAACAGGATTAAATTACGCTTGTTCGCATACAGTGCATGCGCATACGGGCTTGGGGAAAACACGGCTGCATCTTGCGCATAAGCATCCCGCAAGTGCGCGTGCACCGGTAATTCAAAATAGAAATCGGTCAGCCGGTTGTAAACCATTTCCACCGGACCCGACTCGTGCACCAATATATTGCCGCGAAAGGCGAGCTCCGACGGATCTGCAATCACCACTTCGATGTTTTGCGATTCCATCAAATTCTTGAACAATAAAAATTCCGGATAAAGATATTGCGATACCGGCGCTGTATCGACAATGGCAATTCGTGACAGCTTTCGACCGCCACGCGCCAAAAACCATTCATTCCGGAACATCGCTATCAATTCCGCCTCGATGTTTTTGGCATCGACCGGCGAATCCAGAAAATTGCTGACCTCTGCGCAACAGGCTTGCTGCGCCTGCATCATCGCAACATTCAGAAAGGCACCACCGGCATTGGTATTGATTTCAATCAGGTGAACACCGCCGGCACCGACATGAAAATCGTATCCCATGAAAACGCCAAGTTGCGATACCGGTTTTCGTGCAATCAACGGCGCGGCATTCAATACAGTCTCATGCCATTGCGGCATCGAAATAACGGACTCGATGGCCCGCACTAATTCACGCATTTGCCTAATTTGCATGTTCGCGATAAACACCGGCGCGGATGAAAACAAGTGCGGATGCGATTCCAGCATGGGCTGCGTTATGCCACGCACCGTCAGTTCGACTTGCATACGCTCAAGCAGGCCCGGCACATCGGTACCGATACAAAAACACTGGCGATTCAATGAATCGGCGTTTTGGGTCGAAAAATCTTTTGTCAGCGACATGTCAGCACATCAATAAAAGGGGTCAGGTTCATTTAAACAGAATTAAATGAACCTGACCCCTTTTTCTTACTGTTTGGGTTGTGCGGACTGGACGGAGATACTGTGGGTGTCCTTAGTTTTTCAGAATTGATGTCTAATCTGTGCGATCAAACACCGACAAGAATAGCAACTTACCTCCGAAATCTTGGGTGTCCAGGATTTTTCAAACTTAATTCTTTGTCTCGATTCCTTGTAGGGCTATCCTGAACGCAGCGTCAGGCGATGTGGGTTTGATGGGTGTCCACAATTGAAGAAACCGCCATCAGGGCGGTACTATTGGGGTTAATGGGCTTGGAATGAGAAACTGTGGATGTCCTTGTTTTTTATGTTTTCTGTAGGGAAATCCTGAACGCGGCGTCAGGCGATGTGGGTTTGATGGGTGTCCACAATTGTTTTGTCCTTGCTTTTCAGACTGATTCAAATAAGTCAATTTTTGAATTAGTGCCTTTTTGGTAAAGAATAGAGTCTAGTTGATCTCTGTCTAATTCTTTTATGCCAGCGTGGTCCAAAATCAAGATGCGTGACGCAGATCTAATGGCTTCAGGTCGATGTGCTACAGAAACAATTGTTATGCCAAGAGTTTTCAGATTTCGTAGGATATTGGCTTCGGTTAAAACATCGACGTTACTTGTAGCTTCATCGAGAAAAAGTATGCTTGGTTTCATTGTTAGTGATCGCGCCAATAGTAACCGTTGGCGTTGTCCAGCTGATAATGCTGATCCCATCTCACCTACAAGAGTGTGGTATTGCATAGGCATAGATTCAATGTCTGCTTTTATTTCTGCTTTAGTGCAGCAATCAATAACGTGAGCAGCATCATAGTCTTCACGAAAAAGTGTCAGATTTTCAAAAATTGTGCCGTCGAATAAAACATCATCCTGCAAGGTTGCTCCGACTGTTGGCGAACTTACGATACCTGGCGTTCCAAAATAATTAATTTCGCCGGAAGTTGGTTCAAAAAGCCGGCACATTAAGCGAATGAGAGTTGACTTACCTGAACCAGATGCTCCAATAATTGCAACATGCTCACCCGGCGCAATTGAAAATGATATGTCCGTTAACAAGTTTGGACAGTCCATACCAAAGCGAAAGTTAATTTTATTTACTTTTATACCGGTGCTTCCCTCTTCCTCTACATTTCCGATTCGCAAATATTTCTTCGCAACGGGCTCTTCAAGTATTTCTCGAACTCTTTCAAGGTGTGAACTCATAAGCCCAACCTGGGCCACCATTTCAACGGCATGAGGTAATCGAGAAAACAAAATAGCTCGGTAAAGCAGAAACGCCAGAATGCCACCTACGGACAAATCTCCACTTTCAACTTGCGTACCTCCAATGAATAATATTAGTGCAAAGTCGATGCCAACCAATGTTGTTTGTATGGATGTAACTTTGTCGTTAAGATTTGCGAGTGTTATTCTTTCGCGTAATAACCGGCCGACACCGTTGGACCAGGATAAGTACCTTGGAGTTTGAGATGCAGTCAATACTACAGTTTGCATCCCGCGGACTGTCTCTAACAAGTTAGACTCATTTTTTGCACTTTCAATCAACATTTGACGGTTAATCTGCTGTGATCTAGTTATGGTAGCTGTTTTGACTGCCACAATTAGTGAGGCTGTCAATGCAGCAATCAAGCTCAATAGAGGGTTGTATGTAAACATCACTGCGAAAACGACGACAATAATGCTCAAGTCAAGCAACAACTCCGATAGTGCATTGCCAATTGCATACTCGCTTGCCGAAACAGACATAAATCGCGCAAGGAAGTCAGGTGCTGGGCGCTGCAAAAATATTCTGTATGGCAATGAAAGTACATGGTCCATTAGCTGGTTCCCGAGCCCAATACGAGCTAAAAGCGACGCATTTAAAATTGCACCTCCTCTAAGCCAGCTCACTACACCTGAGATTACTGCAAGTGCCGCAATTGTAAGTCCGATAATTCTGAGTCGCCCCGTGCCAGTTTGCGATACGATTGCGTCCATTGCTTGTTGCGTTAATGCGGGCGCTATTAAAGCAAATGATTCTGCGATAACTCCTAAGGCAACAGTAAGAAAAATAGCACGAGGTAAGCCGGCAACTCCGCGTAATACACTGAAATCTTTCCATATGCCGGCACGCTTTAGTCGAACCAGCTCAGGACTTGGACTAATTTCAATCAAGATACCTGTAAATTTGTTTGAAAACTCTGACTCTGAAACAATTCTTTCTCCCAACGCGGGATCAATTATATGAAAGCCGTCTCGGTGCGTCCCGTTATATACAACAAAATGATTATGCCCCCAGTGTAGTATTGCTGGGCTTCTTAAAAGTCGGACATAGTCAATCTCAACTCTCAGAGGCCGAGGTAATAAACCAACTCTTCTAGAGATATCGCATAAACCAAGTAATGTTATGCCGCGAACAGAGATATTCTGCGTTCGTCGCAGCTCTGCAAGTGAAACCTCGTGTCGATAGTTTGCCAAAAGCATGCATATACATGCCAAGCCGCATTCTGCTGATTCACTTTGAAACACAGTAGGTACGGCGCCTAACTTCCCAGTGAAGTCCATTCGTGACATCAATACTCTGCCATAAGTTGTGAAAATAAAGATTTATTTGTCGTTGTTAACCTAGCTCGAATTTCTGACCCCGTCACCAATGCGGTCGACTTATAATTGATATCTGAAGTCACATTTATAAGAGCAACATAAGCATCGTCACTAGAAGCAGATGCATTGCCAACTAACTCAACTACAGTTCCTTTTCCTCGCCATGTGACATCGCGATCTTTCCCTATTGCCAAGAGTTCCAAAGACGTACCCACGGAGAATTGACTTAACATAGATCGTGGTATTTCTAGCTTGGCTGAATTTGAGTTACGACTTTTTGCTATTGCAATGACAGGGTCTCCCGCCTGAACAAGTCCTCCTTCTTTAATTAGTCGTTCCAAAATAACGCCTTTGTTTATAGCTCTGATTGAAGCATTTTTTGATGATTTTGCTTCAGCCAATAATTTTCGTGCCTCTAGAACTGCACCTCTTTTTTCAGCTGCACGTTGTTTCGCTGCGGATCTAGACGTATTCAGTTCGGCACGAAGTTCCAAAATCCGTGATTCGATCGCGGACTTTTCCCGACTGAGTGATTGCAAATTAATGTTGGAATTAGCAAGCTCAAGAACTTGTGTATTGGCCGACATTTTGGATACAACGCCCTTTTCTTCAGCTTCACTATAAAGCTGAACCATGTCTTGCTTTAATTTTGTTGCATGTAGAGCTGCTTGAATTTGATTATTAAAAACACTTAATTCAAGTATCGCTCCGTCAATTTTTGCTTGAAGTGATTTGTGAAAATATACTTCATATTCTGCATTAGCTAAGTACTCAGCTTCTTTTTCTTGCAATAGTTTTCCTGCAAAAGCAGTCGGTCCATTAGGGCCATCTCTTTGCAAATCAAGGACAGGAGATGAGACCGAGAAAAGTAGTGCGCCGCGATCAAACTGTCTATTCAATATCATTGCTTGTGGGTAACTGATAATTCCAGAGATGGGGGATATTGCCAAAAAGCTAGATCGACCTGTTAACACCGACCCTTTAATCCACTCTGACGAGCTATACGGTAGAAAAAGCCCTACGCATGTTAGGGTAACCAAGCAAGTTGAGACAATCATTAAGATAAAGGGGTTCAGCGACCTGTCTGTTCGAAATCCGTCGGACGTAAGTTCTGATGAATTTGAAATTGAATATGATTCTGGTCGGTATAGGGGAAGAGATTTCTGCATTAGAGTTTTGTAAAGCACTTTTCAAGAATTTCTTTTGAAAGCTTTTGATCAAGTTGAGTTGTACCCTGACTTGACAATAACTTTTTGGAATGTGTGGACATGCCATGATTAGCAGATGAATCGATGTCGTAATCACTAGGAATAAAAGCAGGAGGTTCATTGTATATCGCTTCATAAATTGAAATGGCATAGATAAGCGAGCCATAACGACTTGGATGAGCACCGTCATTATCGTAAATCTTAGATTGATAACCTTGGGTAAGTAAATTTGACCAGCATGGTTGAATCGAAATCTGGTTTGCATTTAACTCACGGCTAAGTTTGAGTTCTGCTTGATTTAGGTAAATGCCAGCAGTTGAATTTAATTGATATGTGCCAACGATATAAAATCTGGATCTATTGGTTTGCGCATAGGCTAAAAAATGTTGGTGTGCTGCAACCAAAGCTGAGCATTCACTCGTAAGGGTTGGCTCGTCTAAAATGCAGAGAATGTCGCCACCCCTCTCTTGCACAAAGACGTGTGAATACTTCTCGGTGCTTGTAACTAAATCAATCGTAGTCCATAGATTTGCTAATGTGGCTCCAGGCTCGGCAAACATATCAACTGATAATTTCTTACCATTTTTACTGGATAGTTCAACAAGCAAACTTGCTACATCATTCTTGTACAGAATGCTATTACCAACCAACAGTACTTTTTGAGTTTGATTTAAAATGAGCTGCTTTCTATTGTTGCAACTTATAAGAAACAAACTAGCAAACGCTAAGTAGAAAATTACATACTTCATTTTCATTTCATCCTCAAAAAGTTCGGGCTCACTAAGCGAGCCGAGCCCGACTTGACGCTTACTGCATTAGGCTTCCGGTACCCGTATCAGTATCGCCGCACTGATCTAGATCACAGTTATTCTTTCCGTCCGAGCCGGAGCACGTTGAGTTTGTGCAGCTAAACGCGCCTGATACAATTGACATCTCTTCAAGACTGAGTTCACGTGCTAATCCACGTGCGAGGATGCGTTGTTCTTGGTTCATAAAGTTACCTACTATTGTGCGGGGAAAGCTTGCGCCCCGCTTCGCGCATTCCGGACATTCCGGAAAATCTAATCGACGAGTTCAAAGGGAGATAAATTTCCTTCCATAGAGCTGTTATTAGCAGTTTCCATGAAACTTTCGCCTGTCGCTGACGTATCGAAATCTGATAAACGCAGCCTATTTGATTGTTCAATGTACTTATAATCGGGGTCACCAGAAGCTAAAAAGCGCACAAAAGCATCCAGTATCGGGATTTCAGGATCGTCGTGTTCAAGATAAAGAAATTGACCTGACTCATTTGCTTCAAGAAATACAACAGATCCATTTGCAGTAATTGCGAAATCAAATGCACAATAATTCAGGCCCAACTCATCCATGTATCTTTGACACTGGGCTAAAACAGAAGCTGACATTTCACATTTTCTGCCATTTTTCTCATCTAGCCTTCCATCTGCAAACTCTCCTGGTGTTAATGGCTGGTGTGTTCTTCGCCGCTCAAGTGAGAAGTGATTTTTACCAAAAATGATAAGTCGCACTTCAAAATCGATGCTAAGAAATTCTTGAAAAATTATCGGGCAGGAGGATATTGAAGCATCGTTATTGAGCATCGACAGATCTACTAAAGTTGTGCATAGCCAAAGTGATCGGCCATCTTTTGTTCTCCAAACAAACGGAAAGTTATACTTTGCAATCGCCTTGCCACCGAGTTGGGTTACGAAATTTCTTACATCATCTGGGCTGTTGCTAATTAGTGTTCTAGGAGTAGTAAATCCACACTCATTTGCAGTATGTAATTGAAAAAGTTTATGGTCGGCTGGTCGCCGCGAAACGGTTCTATTTATAATGATTGCATTTGGATTTGAACGCTCTAAACAAAAAACAATACCATCTAGCAGTCTTTGGCTCTCTGCGGACGCAACTTTATGATCTGAAGCTGCAAGCGTTGGAGAGACTTTTGCTGCGCCGCCCCTTCGGTTCCATATGGCGCTGTAACTAGCATTAGATCGCAAAAACTTCAACGAAGTGTGTTCTTCAGTTTTAGGGGGCGGGAAATCAATACTGATTAATTCAGAAACAGGATGTTTTTGGCGCTCCCAAAAATGTACATCTGTACTTAACTGTTCCAGACCCCATTTGACAGCAATGCTGTGATAGTCGGCAGCGTCGCCTAACAGTAAAACACGTTTTGTCATTGAAAATCCTTTTTTAGTATTTAGCTGTATGCATTAAATAACTTAAACCAACAGTAATTTATAATCGCTACTGGTTAAAAATATTTGCGATGTTTATTTTGCTCATTATTGAACAATTGTTTTGAAAGATAAGTTAAGTTGTAGTCATAAGTTAGTAACTTTAATTCCAACTGAAAAAGAATCGCCTGAGTTAAGTCATTTTGAAATTAATTGAGATATTTGAAATCGTGTTTACGCAATCGTCCATATTCCAAGATAGTCAATGAAATGAAAAATAAACGCATGCAAAAGGGTTCGTTATGCATATCATTTATTTAAATGGTTAATTCATGATAAATCACATGCCGGAATATGAAAGCTCGCTGCAATTAAATATTCTCCGTCGCCATTTGCTTGAAACGAAGTGGGTAATTGTCCATCGAATTCGTAGTATTCAATCAAACGAATTTAAGCTTCTTAACCGGTGCCTGTGTGGGACGTTGAAATCACAGCATTAGAGATGCAGGCAAATGCCATGCGTGGTAAAAAAAGAAGCGTCATGATTGTCCCCTAGCAAAAGTTTTGTTCTTAATTAAAGTCAAAAACGGTTTGGCTTCCACCTAACCGCGTTTCGCATCTAAACTACAGCGGCAAGTGTCACGGGATGTTACAGAAGTTCAAGAGAAACACAAGAAATTTTGATTTTTGTCGATTTTTAATAAATAATCCTGGAGAAACATGGAGAAATAATCCTGGACATACATGGACGCCCCCTTGGTGACAAGGGGTTTTGATGTTTCTTCCCTGTAAACTAACGTGGACACCCAGAATTATCTTATTGATTGAAAAGAAAAACGTTCTAAAAAAGCAGTCAGGTTGAAGAGCCCAATATGGACACCCACAAAACCCATATCTGCTGACGTTTCGTTAAAGCTTTCTCTATAAATATGTCCATATCTGGCTCTTCATATCGCGGAACTCGCCGCCGATGCATTGGTGCGTTAGAAACGTATCCTATGATTTTTATTCGCCAATTTCGTGCCTGACGGCCTTGCCGAACGGCTTGTCAAATGCAGGAGCACAAGCAGCTTTGTACTTGGCAATACAGCACTAAGACGCAACGCCTGAATCTGGGTAGAATGGCAATTGATTATCGCTAGATGAGAAAGCTGCCATGGCTGCCGCAAACCCCCAATCACTCAAACAATATCTGCACACGCTCGCTGATGATTTGCCCGACAGCGCAACAACGGATGAAGCGCTGTATCACTTGGTATTACGCCGTGAGATTGAGGCCGGCTTGGCCGATAGCGATGCTGGCCGCACTGTGCCGATGGAAGCGGTTATGCGGCGTTACGGTCTGAATGAATGAAGGTGCATTGGACGACACGTTCGCTCACCCGCTTGGATAGCATCCAGACCTACATTTCCCGAGATAATCCGACTGCCGCCTTGCGACTTGTGCAGCAACTAGTGCGCCGCTCAGTGCAAATTGCAGCCTTCCCCAGCTCAGGCCGACGTGTTGCTGATTATGCTCGAGAAGATGTGCGTGAGCTGATCGAAGGTGAGTACCGCATTGTGTATCGTATTGGAGCGGATCGCATTGACGTGTTAACGGTGATGCACGTCGCGCAATTGTTACCAACTGACGTGCGAGGTTTGTAGTTTAATCATCAGCTTTAATTTATCAGCAGACACAAAAATGCCCCCTTCCGGGGGCATTTTCGTATTTGGCGGAGAAAGAGGGATTCGAACCCTCGATGGGAGTTAAAGCCCATACTCCCTTAGCAGGGGAGCCCCTTCGGCCACTCGGGCATCTCTCCAAAAAAGTTGTTGCATCGGGTCATTCCCGACTTACCGAAGAAACGGTCAAGCCTCTCGGGACGCGTAGTTTAACGGATTACCTGCTAAGCGGTAAACCTTAAGTTTCTTCCGGTTTATCTACCGCTGGCTTAGGGCCCGTTTTATCGACGCGCTGGAAAATTTCTTCGCGGTGTACTGCGACGTCTTTCGGTGCGGTTATTCCTATCCGCACTTGATTACCTTTGACGCCCAGCACCGTCACGGTGACTGAATCACCAATCATCAGGGTTTCTCCCACCCTGCGTGTCAAAATTAGCATGCATCTCCCTCCCGATACGTCCGTATACCGGTCCGCGCTTTGTTGCCGCGCGGTTCCCGCTTGTTCAGCTTGGTTCGATGTTAGTGCGGGTTTGCCTGACTTGCAATGAAAAGGCCCGAAAATGTCTGTTTTCGGGCCTAAGTGTCGGTATTCAGGGTGTTTATCAGGCTAAACGCGTTGAAACCCAGTCTTTAACTCCATTGAGAGCTGTGACTAATGCCGGGCCGTCATTGCCTGCACCCTGTGCGATGTCTGGCTTGCCGCCGCCTTTGCCGCCAATTTGCGCGGCGACATGCGAAAGCAGTTCACCGGCTTTGACTTTGCCAAGGGCCGAGCCATGCACGGTGGCAATGAGGGCCGCTTTGCCGCTGTCGGCAGAGGCTAACAAAATTATGGAATCGCCGAGTTTGCCTTTAAGCGTATCGACGGCATCGCGCAGGCCGGTGCTATCGAGGCCTTCCAGTCGTGCGGCAAGAATCTTGATGCCATTAATCTCGATGGCGCTGCTGACCAGCTCGATAGCAGCTGCGGCCGCTGCCCTGGCCTTGATGGTTTTTAGTTCGCGTTCCAGTTTTTTCTGGTTGTCGAGCAAGGCTTTGAGTTTGTCGATGACATCGTCGCCTTTTGCACCAAGCAGTTCGGCGGCTTCGTCGAGTTGTTTTTCCTGTTCGGCAAAATAGTGCAGAGCGCCCTCGCCGGTGACGGCTTCAATACGACGAACACCCGCTGCAATGCCGCCTTCAGAAATAATTTTGAATACGCCAATGTCGCCGGTGTGATGTACGTGGACACCGCCGCAAAGCTCGGTCGAAAAATCGCCCATCTTCAAGACGCGAACGCGCTCGCCGTATTTTTCGCCGAACAAGGCCATGGCGCCGAATTCAATGGCTTCGTCCATGCCCATATGATGCACTTCGGCTTCGGGGTTGCGGCGAATTTCTTCGTTCACCATTTTTTCGACACGCGATAATTCTTCCGACGTTACCGCTTGAAAATGCGAGAAGTCAAAACGCAATTTATCGGGCGCGACCAGCGAGCCTTTCTGCGTGACGTGGGTGCCGAGCACGGAGCGCAAGGCCGCATGCAATAAATGCGTGGCCGAGTGATTGAGCACGATGGCTTGACGACGTACTTCATTGACGCGTGCGGAAACCTTGTCGCCGACCTTCAATGCTCCCTTTGTCAACGTACCAACATGGGCATGAAAAATAGCGGAAATTTTGATGGTGTCGCTGACATCGAAATGATCGGCACCAGCGTCGAGCAATACGCCGCTGTCGCCGCTTTGGCCACCGGATTCTGCGTAGAACGGTGTGCGGTCAAGAATGACGATGGCTTCGTCACCGCTGGTAATCGATTGCACGGGCTTACCGTCTTTGACCAAGGCAATAATTTTGCAGCCGTCTTTTTCAAGTTTTTCATAACCGAGAAATTCTGTTGCATGCAACGAAGCCACGAGCTCGGCTGGCAGACCGGTCTGGCCGGCAAATTTACCGGCGGAGCGCGCGCGTGTACGCTGCTCTTCCATCAAGGTTTCGTAAGTTGCGCTTGCATCGTCGGCGAGCACGGCATTTTTTTCGCGAAGAATATCGACAATCAAATCCGGCGGGCAGCCGTAGGTGTCGTGCATCTGGAAAAGCTGTTCGCCATCGAGTTTATTGCCGCTGGCTTTAAGAGAATTTTCAAGACGCTGCATACCGGCATCGAGTGTCGATGCGAACGCAGCTTCTTCGGCTTTCAAGGCTTGCTCAATCAATGCCTGCTTCGATTTTAATTCAGGATAAGCAGCGCCCATCATTTCAACCAGTGGCTGCACCATGCGCCAGAACAAACCATCGGCTTGCAATGCACCCATTTTCCAGATGTTGCGAATGGCGCGGCGAATAATACGGCGCAATACATAACCACGGCCTTCGTTGGAAGGCAGAATGCCATCGACGATCAAAAACGAACAGGCACGAATATGATCGGAGATTACGCGCAGCGATTTATTTTCAAGATCGGTAGTGTTGGTCAGCTTTGCGGCCGCTTTAATTAGGTGCTGGAACAAATCGATTTCGTAATTGGAATGTACGTGTTGCAAAACCGCAGCAACGCGTTCGAGACCCATGCCGGTATCGACGCAAGGGGCAGGCAATGGCAACAGCGAACCATCAGGCTGGCGATCAAACTGCATGAACACGTTGTTCCAGATTTCGATGAAGCGATCACCGTCTTCATCCGGCGAACCCGGAGGGCCGCCGGGGATATGCACGCCATGATCGTAGAAAATTTCAGTACACGGGCCGCAGGGGCCGGTGTCGGCCATTTGCCAGAAATTGTCGCTGGCATACGGCGCGCCTTTGTTATCGCCGATGCGGATAATTCTTTCGGCGGACAAGCCGACGACTTTATTCCAGATTTCGAAAGCTTCGTCGTCGGTGTGATAGATGGTGACGAGTAATTTGTCTTTCGGTAGTTTCCAGACTCCGGTCAATAATTCCCAAGCGTAAGCGATGGCATCGTGTTTGAAATAATCGCCGAAACTGAAATTACCGAGCATTTCAAAAAAGGTGTGATGACGCGCGGTGTAACCGACCTGATCGAGATCGTTATGCTTGCCGCCGGCACGCACACAACGCTGCGAACTAACCGCGCGCTTGTAGCTGCGTTTTTCCGCCCCTAGAAATACGTCCTTGAATTGCACCATGCCGGCATTGGTGAACAATAAGGTCGGGTCATTACCCGGCACCAAAGGGCTGGACGCAACAATGGTATGGCCTTTGGATTCAAAGAATTTCAAAAACGACTGGCGAATATCGGAAGTGGATACGGGAGCTGGCTGGGTCATGGTGTTTGTGTTCTTAAGCAAAAGGGTTTGTCTCGGTTACGGGGCAAGATGCCGAGTAAAGTCCGAGTTTTCAAGTGATCAGGGTGAGCACCTAGAATATCAGGCATGGCCGTCTTAAGGCTCTAAAAAACCATGAAGTTGATGGTTTTGGGCAATTTTCCATCACTGTGAGGCTGAAAAATCTTCGGGCCTAGAAGGCCCTCCTACGAGAGCTGGATTTATTGGGGGGATAAAAGCTTCGGCCCTAGAAGGCCCTCCTACGCGAAAACTCTGTTTACTCGTCGAGGACGTGGTTACTTAACTTGGTTGCGGCAAATGCGATGCGCTGATCAAAACCACGGCGCAATAAAAAATCGGTGGCTTTGCGGCGAATAGCCTGATCGGACAGGTCTTTATTGCCATATTTGCGAGAAATAATTTGGTGGGCGGTTTCGGCCCAGTCGGTTTCGATGGCTTCCATGGCGGTATCAACATCTTCGCGGGCTAAGCCGTGAGTACCGAGCTCGGCACGGATGCGAATGGGGCCGTAGCCTGCCGATACCCGGGAGCGCGCTAGCACTTCGGCGAAGCGCGCATCATTTTGAAAGTCTTGTTTATTGAGCTTGTCTAGAGCGGTATCGGCGTCTTCACGCTCGATACCCCTGGCTTTCAGCTTGCGGCCAAGTTCCTTGCGGGAATGCTCCCGCCTAACCAACAAGGCGAGGGCTCGCTGGTAGGCGGAAGGTTCTTCCCGTTTTTTTTTCATGGCGACAAATTAAGCTTCGGCTTCGGCTTCGCTGGCTTGTTTTGGCACGACTTTTGGGGCCAGTTTTTCGCGAATTTTAGCTTCGAGTTCCAGCGCCATTTTAGGATTGTCTTTCAGGTACTGTCGGGCATTTTCTTTACCTTGACCGATACGCTCGCCCAGTGCGGAA
Source organism: Arenimonas sp. (assembly GCA_043721835.1). GTDB lineage: Bacteria > Pseudomonadota > Gammaproteobacteria > Xanthomonadales > Xanthomonadaceae > Arenimonas. Next base: position 15,924 of record JAYSQD010000184.1, read on the forward strand.
TACCAAGCGCCCGCTCTTTCTACGCATTTGGCGTCAACACCTAATTCGAGAATTTCACCTTCGCGCGATATGCCTTCACCATATAAAATTTCAGTAACAATTTGTTTGAACGGGGGTGCCATTTTATTTTTGACGACTTTGATTTTGGTTTCGTTACCAATAATTTCGTCGCCTTTTTTCACTGAACCAATGCGACGAATATCTAAACGTACCGAAGCGTAAAATTTCAGCGCATTACCACCGGTGGTAGTTTCAGGGCTTTGGCCCGGCATCATCATGCCGATCTTCATACGCAATTGGTTGATGAAAATCACCATGCAATTACTACGCTTAATATTACCGGCGAGTTTACGCAGGGCTTGGCTCATTAAGCGTGCTTGCAGACCGACTTGCAGCTCGCCCATTTCGCCTTCAATTTCAGCACGCGGGGTTAATGCGGCGACGGAATCGACCACAACAATATCAACTGCGTTTGAGCGCACCAACATATCAACAATTTCTAAGCCCTGTTCACCGGTGTCGGGTTGCGACACTAATAAATCGTCCACTTTTACGCCCAGTTTGGCGGCGTAATTAGGGTCGAGCGCATGCTCGGCATCGACGAAAGCGGCGGTGCCACCGGCTTTTTGACACTGAGCAATGACTTGCAAGGTGAGCGTGGTTTTACCGGAAGATTCTGGTCCGTAAATCTCGACGACGCGGCCTTTAGGCAAACCGCCTATGCCAAGCGCCATATCAAGCATTAAGGAACCGGTCGGAATAACATCGGCGGCTTCAATGGCTTTATCGCCCATGATCATGACGGTGCCTTTACCAAATTGCTTTTCAATCTGTGCAAGCGCAGCAGTTAAAGCACGTTTTTTATTTTCATCGATGGCCATTGCAAGATTCCTTGGGTGTTTAGTATTCGGTGTAAAGAAGTTTATTAGGCACTTGTCGCATAAGCTGAGACAGGCTTGAACTCAATTTGCCATAAATGAAAAATACTGAAATCAGTGTTTTGCCTGATTGGCTGTCAGGCAATACGGCATGGCCTTGTAGGGGAATATAACGTGCGCTGACTATGTTCATCGTGACGACCGAATCAAGCCGCAATACAGGCCTTCAATTGCGAAGTCTTGATCGGGACGAATATCTATCGGGGCGAAATCGGGATTACGCGGCAATAAACGAATACCGTTTTTGCCGATCTTCAAACGCTTGATGGTAATTTCGTCGTCAATTCGGGCGACCACAATTTGATCGGACAGCGCTTGATTGGTGCGATGAATACCGACTAGGTCGCCATCAAAAATACCGTCGTCGCGCATGGAGTCGCCCTGCACTCTTAGTAAGTAGTCGGGTGATGGATAGAAAAATACGCGATCTAGCAACACATAATCTTCGCCGGTGATATCGGCACCAATCGGAAGTCCTGCTGCAACACGGCCAAGTACCGGCAAGCGTAGTGCATCGGCAGATTGGTTTTTCGCAGCAAGCGGAATTTCGACATCTTCGGAAGATTCGGCAGGCTCAATATGGCAAAGCCGAATGCCGCGGGCTTGTCCGGGCAAGCGGCGAATGTAGCCAGCTTGCTCAAGAATATCGAGATGGTATTGAGCTGCACGCACGCCGCGGAAGCCAAAGGCATTGGCAATTTCGGTCTGGGATGGCGAGCCACCATCTTGCCCAATGCGCTCGGCAATGAAGTTGAGAATGGCTTGCTGGTTTTCGGTGATTTCCATTAGTAGTAATACTACTAACAAAAACAAATCTGTCAAGCGCTAACTGAAAAATATAATTTTTTCTAATCTATTCATATGCTTATCGAAAATATGCTGAACAGAGCGACCGATAGATCGCTCATGTCCAGATCATTGGTTCTTTTAGCCGCCAAAAATTCCTTGCAAGATTTTTTTCTTATTCGACTTCTTACCATCGTCTTCTTCTTGAGGCTCATCTTGCTCTCCCATGTCCATACCAATGGGCGCGAATGCAGTGGATTTGACTCTGATTCGCACGCTCCATTCGGGGCTCCAAGGTGTCTTGGCATCATCGGGTTTTGGCGGATACACAATATGCGCTTCAGGGCCGAAGGCAATCATTCGTAACATGCTACCGCCTGGGTTGGCATCGGTGGATGATTCGAAGATACCTTTTGGAATAGCACAACTGGTGGTTTGCGGATTCAGAATGACGCGCTCTTTCGTCCATTTATCCACAGTAGCATTGGGTAAATAATCCAGGATGCCTTGTCCGGCTTCGGCTAATTCGGAACTGCTCCAAAAAATAGTCGCATCACCTTTTTGCCCAACAGCATGTAAAAAATAACCACGCGCTTGCGTCACTGGCTGCCAGCGCCAAAGCATGCCGTTTTCCACACTACCGCTGCTGAACAATTGAATTTTCGGCATAAAGTCTTGCGCATTTTGAATGGCGAATTTTAATGATGCCGGAATACCTGCGCCTACAAAGGCATGATCGCCAATGAGTGATGCTCCACTTGGCACATTCTGGCGATTTTTTTCGTTCGGCCACGTAACATGATCGGGCGTGATCTTCACCGTTCTGTCGGGCACATAACGGCCTTCAAAAGCACCCGATGCTTTTACTTTGCCATCTTTAGAGCTCGATTCAATTACGCGCGGCTGGCCCTTGCGAATTGTATTTCCGCAGCCCCAATAAATTAAAATGCGGGATTTGAAATCTGGCATTTCCGTTTCGCTACCACCCGGCTGCGGTGATGGTTTATACGAAAGTAATTTCAGGGACTTTCCCATCTTCAACACACCAGGAATATCCTGCTGCGCTGCCACGCCTGGATTAAGGCTATTCCACACGGCAACATCCATATATTTGCCCGGTGCACCGGTGTAGCGGGTGAGCCCATAGGCATTGTTGCCTTTACGACCACCGCCAAAAACCCCCATTGCCAAATTACCCATTGGGCCCATATCCGGCATGCCGCTAAAATCATGGGTTGCCACATCAATCCACGCCTGCGTGGGGGGTGATTTATTTGACTGGCTGGATACCGGCAGTGCGGCCAGCAAGGTCGCTATAATAACTAGTGATAATTGTTTGCGATGCAAAGACATAAAACCCCCAATGGGTGTTCAATTGAAAAACAAAGTCTTAATCATGTCATTAACGTAAATAAGTCTTTGGATAGGACAGCCTAACCTGCCCCCTTTTTTGAAAAGTCCTAAAGCCAAGGCTTTTTCATTATTTTGAAGTGTCCGAAAAAGCGGGGGTAGCCCAACCTGCCCCCTTTTTTAGGACCCCTTTTTTCTGGACCCCTTTTTTTCCTTGATGTTTCGATGAAATGCAGGTTTTAAATCTTGCATTTGTTTTGCAATATTGACCTGCATAGTGGCGTCAGAAATTTCGATCAGCTTATCCTCGATTTTGTAATTTCCTTTTGCCTTTAACCATTGAAGAACTTTCCCACCCGGGCTAATTTGATGAGTAGGTATAAGGTAAAGGCCAGACCCTAAGACTGTCTAAGACTGTGCACGGTTTGATGAGGGAGGACAGGCGAAAGGCTGTTCTCTACCCTACCCGTGATTCGGGGCTGTTGAAATTGTTCACCGATTTCCTTTTGCCCTATTGGAACAAAAGGGGTCAGAGTGATTTATCTGATAAAAATCCTAACAGCTAGTTCAATCATATGAACCTGACCCCTTTTCCGCCTTTTCCGTAGCAGCTAGTTCAATTATATAAACCTGACCCCTTTTCCGTTGCCACTATCGTCCATGGTGACCACGATGTAGTGGCCGGGCGCGGCGAACAAAACCGTGCTGAAAAGTATCGTGAATAAAATAATTAATTTGTTTAGATAAATTTTCATAAGCTCTCAGTCAATGTGACGTCATAAAATATCGCATTGCGTAGGGGCGCTGCT
>JAYSQD010000185.1:0-61059 GCA_043721835.1 Arenimonas sp.
GCAGGAGGGCGCAGCAAGCAGCGCCCCTACGTCTTTTCAGGCATAAACTTTCAAGGAGTACTAGCATGGAACTTGGCATGATCGGTTTGGGGCGCATGGGTGCCAATATGGCACAGCGTTTATTGCTCGGCGGGCATCGCGTTCTTGGTTTTGATCCTAGTCCAGAAGCGCGTACGAATATGCAGAGTAAAGGTATCGAGTGCTTTGCTTCATTGAACGAATTGCTAGAAAAGCTGCCAGCGTCGCGTATTTTATGGCTGATGGTGCCGGCCGGCGAGGTGGTCGATAAAACCATTGAGGCATTACTCCCCATGCTAAAGCCGGGCGACACGTTAATCGATGGCGGTAATTCCAATTACAAACACAGCCAGCAACGGGCGAAAATGCTGACCGAAAAAAATATTTACTACATAGACTGCGGCACCAGCGGCGGTGTTTGGGGCTTGGCGGAAGGCTATAGCCTGATGATTGGTGGCGATAAAGCAGCGGTCGAAAATTTACGGCCCGTCTTTGAAACACTTGCGCCTGCAAAAGATCGTGGCTGGGGACATGTGGGGGCCAGCGGAGCCGGGCACTTCACTAAAATGATTCACAACGGCATTGAATATGGTTTGATGCAGGCCTATGCCGAAGGTTTTTCGATCATGCAGCATAAAACCGAACTGAATCTCGATTTACACCAGGTAGCCGAAATTTGGCGGCATGGCAGCGTTGTTCGCTCATGGTTGCTTGATCTAACTTCGGCAGCCTTGGAAAAAAATCCTGCGATGAACGGCATTGCTGCTTACGTTGAAGATTCTGGCGAGGGCCGCTGGACGGTAGCCGAAGCTATTGATTTAAACGTCTCAGCCCCGGTGATTACTCTGTCGCTACTCGAGCGTTTACGTTCGCGAGATCCGGATTCCTACAATGATAAATTATTAGCCGCCATGCGAAATCAATTTGGTGGGCATGCGATAAAAAAAGAATAAAGCTGGAAAATAAACACATAGAAATATAGTTGTTCTTGCAAATAATCCTATCGCTTGACGGCTGAAATTGTTAACAATATTAGCGATAAATTGATCCGTCGGCGCCTGCATGCTGCGCCCAATACACTGCCGCAGACCTTGGGCGCAGCAAGCAGGCGCCCCTACGTCTAATCAATTCTGATTTCAGTAACTGCTTGCCTGGCACTCCGCTGAGCCCAAATTTCCAGCAATACCATCGTGATCGTCAATACGACCGGGCCTAGAATAAGACCAGAGGCGCCAAATACAATCAGGCCACCGACCACTGATATAAAAGCGAGAACAGTGTGAAGTTTGAGTCGATTACCGACCATGATTGGGCGCAGCAAATTATCAATCGTGCCTACCACCAGCACACCCCACAACAAAAGAATCAGTGCTTTTCCCCAGCTGCCTTCCAAGGCCAAAAATGCAACAGCAGGCACCCAGACAATAAAAGCACCTAACACTGGCACCACCGCCAGTAAGGCCATTACCACTCCCCATAGCAGGGGCGCCGACAGGCCTAAGGCCCAGAACATCAGTCCACCTAAAACACCCTGCACAGCAGAGACCGCGAGTGTTCCATAAATGGTGGCAAAAATAGTGTCATGAACACGGCTAAATACCAGTCTCATTTCTGTTTTTGATAATGGTGACAGTGACCGGATCGATTGCAGAGCTGCTCGTCCGTCGCGCAGGAAAAAGAAAAGCAAATAGAAGGTCAGGCACACGCCAATGATCTGGAATACTGAACCTTTTACAAAAGATCCCGCTTTAATGCTTAACCAGCTTGTTAAATCTTTTACTGTTCCCGGTAAATCAAGTTGCTGTTCAATCGTATTTATGAAAGAGGCCATGCGCGGCTGTGCTTGAAGCGAATCGCGCCACTCGCCAGAGGCAACTTTAGTTTCAATAAGTTCAGCACCTTTGGCGGCTTGCTCCACTAGTGGTTGCACCACTAAAACCGAGGGCACAAGCACAATTGCCGCTATCAGTAATATTGAAATCAGCGCAGAGAGACTAGGACGATTTAATTTGGATTCAAACCAGCGTTGCATAGGCGTGAATAAAACAGCCAGCGTTACGGCACCTGCTATTGCAGGCAGGAAGGGTGATGCCATGCGGTAGCAAATATAAATACCGAGGGCCGTCACCGCAATTAGTACTAAAGTCTGGACATGGTTTAATGCTGCATCGGTAGTGGCCATCCGTTTGTTTTCGAAGTCGTTCATTGAGCAAGCAATGCCTCATCGACAATCTTCTGGGCATCGTTCAAAATATTTTGTAGATGATCTACGTCGAGAAAACTTTCGGCATATATTTTGTAAATATCTTCGGTGCCCGATGGGCGTGCAGCAAACCAGCCGTTGGCAGCGATGACTTTTATACCGCCAATAGCTGCATTATTACCCGGTGCGCGATCTAGCACGCTTTCAATTTTCTCTCCGGCTAATTGGGTGCTTTGCACATGCTGTGGTGACAGTTTTGCTAATTTAGTTTTTTGCTCGACAGTGGCGTGTGCTTCAACGCGACTGGTAACCGGCTCACCTAATTCGCGGCTTAGGTCGCGATAGAGTTCGCCCGGGTCACGACCGCAACGTGCCGACATTTCTGCAGACAGCAAAGCTGCCGCAATACCGTCTTTGTCGGTTGTCCAGACGGTTCCATCAAGGCGACTAAAAGTGGCACCGGCACTTTCCTCACCAGCAAAACCGAGTGATTCGTCAAATAGGCCATCGACAAACCATTTGAAGCCGACTGGCACTTCGTAGAGTTTTCGGCCCAAGCGTATCGCCACTCGGTCGATCATGGAGCTACTAACCACCGTTTTTCCAATAGCTTTTTCTGCATTCCAGTGGGGTCGATTTCGATATAAATAATCAATGGCAACGGCCAGGTAATGATTCGATGGCAGTAAACCAACGCTGGGCGCAACAATGCCATGGCGGTCATGGTCGGTATCGCAAGCGAATCCGACATCAAATTTATCTTTCAAGTCAATCAGTCTTTGCATTGCATAGGATGACGAAGGGTCCATACGAATGCGGCCGTCCCAGTCCAGGCTCATAAAAGAAAATGTGGGGTCAACAGCTTCGCTTACCACGCTAAGATTGAGTCGGTAATATTCGGCAATGCGCGCCCAGTAATTTACGCCTGCGCCGCCAAGTGGATCTACACCCAAGTGAATACCAGAGCTACGAATAATGTCGAAATCAAGAACATTTTCCAAGTCATACACATAAGCATTTAGAAAATCATACTCGCGTGTGGTGCTTGCAAGGCGTGCCTGCGCGAACGGAATTCGACGAACTTCTTTTAGTCCGGATTCAAGTAAATTATTTGCGCGGTTTTGAATCCAGTTTGTTACCGCGGTGTCGGCCGGACCACCATTGGGCGAGTTGTATTTGAAACCACCGCTTTCAGGTGGATTATGCGATGGCGTGATGACAATGCCGTCGCTTAAACCCGCGGTGCGAGCTCGGTTATAGACCAAGATGGCATGCGAAATAGCCGGGGTTGGTGTGTAATCATTGCGGCCAGCAATAAAGGTTTCGACACCATTAGCGGCTAATACTTCAAGTGCCGTTTCAAATGCTGGTTGTGACAGGGCGTGGGTGTCAATTCCAAGAAATAGGGGGCCGTTGATATTATTTGAAATACGGTAATCACAAATCGCCTGCGTAATTGCGAGCACATGCCACTCATTGAAGCTAAGCTCAAACGAACTGCCGCGATGTCCGGAAGTACCAAAGCTGACTCGCTGCGCTGGCATCATTGGATCAGGCTGTAAATTACTATAAGCAGCCAATAAATTTGACACATCAAGCAGTACAGAATTTGAAGCTGGCTTACCCGCCAGTGGGTTTATTTTGGAGCTCATTATTTTGATTCTTCAGTCGTAGTTGTTTTGCCGCTGAGTGCAGCGCTTTTGTCAGTAATGCGCTGTAGTAATTGCTGCCAGGACTTTACAAATGCTTGCGCACCGTCGTGCTGCAATTGCATGGCAAGCGTTTTAATATCGATGCCCGCTTTTGCAAATGTAGTGAGTAGGTTTTCGCTATCGCCGCCGTCTTTTGGCATCGCATTTTTGATCACGCCATGTTCTGCGAAGGCATGCAGGGTTTTTTCCGGCAGGGTATTGATAGTGTTGGATGCCGCCAAGGCTTCGACATATAAAGTGTCGGATACTGCTGGATCTTTAGTACCAGTACTTGCCCATAATAGGGTTTGTGGGCGAGCACCAGCGGCAGCGAGTGTTTGCCAGCGTTTCGATGCCAGTAATTCACAATAGGCCAGGTAAGTTTGTTGGCCGATGGCAATGCCAAGCTGGTTACGCAATTGCGTTGGCAGTTTGTCGTTAACTGCGCTGTCCCAGCGACTAATAAAAAGCGAGGCAACCGAAGCTATACGTGGGTCTAGCTCGGCAGCAATTCGCCTTTCGATGCCACGCATATAGGCTTCAGCGGCAGCAAGATATTGTTCACGCGAAAATAATAATGTGACATTAATCGGAATGCCGGCAAAGATTAATTCTTCAATAGCAATAATGCCCTCGGGCGTGCCGGGAATTTTGACAAAAAGATTTGCACGGTCGGCTTGCTGATGAATTTGCCGGGCCGCCTTAATGCTGGCATCGCTATTGCCAGCAAGCAGGGGTGACACTTCCATCGACACCCAACCATCACGACCCTCGGTACTAACAAAGATCGGACGAAATAAGTCGGCAGCGCGCCGCAGGTCTTCCAAGGCTAATTCAATAAAGAGCTGCTCACCGGATTTTCCGGCGTCAACTTTTTCTTTAATGCCTGAATCATAAACATAGCCCGTGCCAATGGCAGCATCAAAAATAGAAGGATTCGAGGTTAAACCGGTCACCGAAAAAGTTTCGATATAGCGACGTAAGTTACCGTTGTCGATTAATTCACGCGAAATATTATCGAGCCAAATACTTTGACCAAGTTTTTGCAATTGTTCGGTCGGTTTCATTGTTGCTCCTGAACTGTCGGAATAAAATCCGACAATTGTAAAGTGACTAAATCCGCAATGGACTCGATACAAATATCGGGTGCGGGTGCGATGGGTGTTATGAATGATTCAAGTGCGTAATGCCCTTGTTGCACGAAGACGGTACTAAGTTTTGCACCAAGGACTTTTTTCATGGCGGCCAGTAGCTTAGGCTTATCGTCAATCATGACGTAATGGTTCGCGGGGAATCGCTCTTGCATCGCTTGCAAGTTTTGTTCTTTGTGCACAGTAATCATGATTCGGCCTGCGAAGGCGTCCCATAAACCAGCGCGCTGGATTTTACGCGGCTGAAATACCATATCGCCGTCTGACAATATAGCGGTAACACCCAAGCTGCCAAGGTGTTGAATAGCCGCTAGCGTGTTGGGATAAAGTCGCTCATTGAATGGGTAGTCCAGCAGAAAAGACGACATCTGCAATAGTGCAGAGTCGTTTTCTTTGAGGCTGTTTTTGCGAAAAATTTGCAGCGTTGCCAAGTAATCGGCATAGCCAAGTGTTTCGCGTAGTTCGGCATAAATAGTCCAATAGCGTTCGCGTTCGGGCTTACCAAAACACGCATCGAGGTGCGCCGTAAGATCGGCAGCAAAGCGGTCGTTATCGAGCAAAGTATTATCGACATCAAATAAAAATACCACCAGCACTGAACTCAGCATGGCAATACTTTTTCTGGTTGTGGGTCGTGCCATGTATCGTTGTCATCAACAATTCGCGAGGCAGCTTCTGGCCCCCAAGTGCCGGGTTCGTATTGGCTGATGTTAGTCGATGGGGCAGCTAATACCGGGTCAATCACTCGCCAAGCGGCTTCAACGCTGTCGTCGCGAGTGAACAGGGTAGGGTCACCTTGAATCGCATCACGCAGTAGGCGCTCGTAGGGTAGGGTTTCACTTTTAGCTTGATGACGCGCGATTAATTCGACCGGTTCACCATGCATCTCAATGCCATGCTGTTTGACACGAGCACCCGCTGAAATAATTACTTCAGGGCTTAGCCTGAAGCGAAAATAATTGGATGTCGCCGCACTAATATCATCAAAAATTGCCATCGGTGGGCATTTTAATTTTACCAATAATTCGGTAGCAGTAATCGGCAAAGATTTACCGGCGCGAATATAAAATGGCACCCCGGCCCAGCGCCAAGTGTCGATATGCAAACGCAAGGCAGCGAAGGTTTCGACTTGCGAATCGACGGCTACGCCGGCTTCATCGCGATAGCCGCGAAACTGTCCACGCACGACTTCAGCAGGATTCAAGGGTCGCATGGCGCGAAATAAGCGTAATTTTTCGGTACGCATGGACTCGGCATCCCTGCCAATGGGTGCGTCCATTGCCAATAATGCAATCACTTGCAGTAAGTGGTTTTGCACCACATCGCGAATGGTGCCCACTTCTTCAAAGAATGCGCCACGACCTTGCACGCCGAAATTTTCAGCCATGGTGATCTGAACATTATCGACATAGTGTCGGTTCCAGATCGGTTCAAGAAATGCATTGGCAAATCGAAAGTACAATAAGTTTTGTACGGCCTCTTTACCCAGATAATGATCGATCCGAAATACCGAGTCTTCAGCAAAGACTTCGTGCAAGGTTTTATTTAGTGCCTGTGCCGAAGCCAGATCGCGGCCAAAGGGTTTTTCCACCACCACTCGCGCATCTTTTGCGCAGCCACTATTGGCCAAACCCTGAACAACCGGCCCGAATAAACTTGGCGGGATCGCAAGGTAGTGTAATGGGCGCGCAGCACTACCTAATTCTGTTTTCAGTCGGGCATAGGTCGCCGGGTCTTGGTAGTCACCATCAACATATTGTAATTGTGCAGAAAGCTTGGCAAAAGCATCGGCGTCAACGCCACCATTTTGTTGCAGGCTTTCATATGCCCGTTCACGCAGTTTATCTAGAGTCCAACCAGCACGTGCCATACCAATAATGGGAATGTTCAATTCGTCTCGTTTAATCAAGGCCTGCAGTGCAGGAAATATTTTTTTGAAGGCTAGATCGCCGGTCGCACCGAAAAAAACCAGGGCATCAGAATGGATTGTGGTCATTGCGAAATATTCTCTAAGCCATTACGACGTCGATGAATATTAACTTCAATTCGATGTTCTTGGCGATCGTCAATTAATGTTACTAGCGCATTATTTTGCGTAAGGTCATCCAATGTAATCGTTATATTGGCTAGTGTTTGCGGATCATCAAACAAGGTTTGGACAAGGCTAATATGATAAATCGTTTCGCCAAAGCGATAACTCATCGAATAAGAAGGCCAGGCTTCCGGAATGCATGGAGTAAAACTAAGCGTATCGCCGCGCCGGTTTAATCCGAGCAGTGATTCGAGCATGAGTCGGTAAAGCCAGCTCGCTGAACCGGTGTACCAAGTCCAACCGCCGCGTCCGGTATGCGGTGCTTTGGCATACACATCGGCAGCAACCACGTAGGGTTCGGTCTTGTAAGTATCAATAGCCTGTGAACTCAAACCGTGGTTCACCGGATTAATTAATGTCAGCAATTCCCAGGCTTTTTTACTATCGCCCATTTTGGCAAAGGCCATCGTCGCCCAAATGGCGGCATGCGTGTACTGACCACCGTTTTCACGCACACCGGGGACATAGCCTTTGATGTAACCGGGATTCATCGGTGACTTGTCGAATGGCGGATCGAGTAATTGCACCAAGCCGGTATCACGCCGAACTAAATATTTATCAAGCGAGTTCATCGCAACACGTGAATGCTCTGCATCGCCAGCACCCGATAACACCGACCAACTTTGCGAAATAGAATCGATTGTACATTCTGAATTAAGTTTAGAACCCAATGGTGTGCCGTCATCAAAATAGGCTCGGCGATACCATTCGCCGTCCCAGGCATGGGCTTCAATATTTTGCCTTAATTTTTTTACTTCGTTGCGATAACGCAATGCAAAAAGTTCGTCATTTCGACTGTCGGCTAAATCAGCAAATGAGGATAATACCTCGATCATAAAGAATGCCAACCAGACACTCTCGCCTTTACCGTGAATGCCAACCAAATTCATGCCGTCGTTCCAGTCGCCTGAACCCATTAATGGCAGGCCGTGTGCACCGTAGCGCAAACCGTGTTCAATAGCTCGTATGCAATGTTCGTAAAGACTGGCAGTATCTGATGAGCGCCCTGGTAAATCGTAATACGATTCTTCGTCGGCATTGAGCAGACGGCCATTGAGGAAGTGAGTTTTTTCATCGAGCACGCTCATATCGCCGGTACTCAAAACATAGCGGCAGGTCGCCAATGGCAGCCATAAATAATCGTCAGAACAACGTGTACGCACGCCACGCCCAGCTGGGGGGTGCCACCAATGCTGCACATCGCCTTCTGGATATTGGCGTTCCGCACAACGCAGTAAATGTTCTCGGACCAAACTTGGCTGCGCATGCACTAATGCCATTGCGTCTTGTAATTGGTCGCGAAAACCGAATGCGCCACCAGATTGATAAAAGCCGCTACGCGCCCAAACACGGCACGCCAGTGTTTGATACAGCAGCCAACCGTTCGCCAATACATCCAATGATGGCTCGGGTGTTTTTACTTGCACTGTCTGTAGTGTGTGTTGCCAATGCTTTTGGATTTTTTCAAATGACGAGCGAGCTGCGCCAGGTTTACGAAGTCGTTGTGCCAGCTCACGCACTTGCGTTACGTCGCGCCCGGCACCGAGACGAAAGATAATTTGACGTTCTTCACCATCGGCTAATTCAAAGGGAACCTGGATTGCACCGCAGGGATCCAAGCCCGCACCTAATCGGCCAGAAAGCCTGGACCTTGTCATTGCATCGGGATGTTTTAGCGAACCATTGCGACCAAGAAACTCGGTCCGATCACCCGTAAGCGTGCGAGAGAGATCATCGACGTCAAAAAATGCTACACGATTCGGAAATTCGCTGTTGTAGGCATTTCGAGCAAATAATGCGCCGCTGGCAGCATCGATTTCAGTGACTACATGCATCGCAGTTTTCGGTCGCAAATCACCCAATACCCACTCGACATAACCGGTGGCCGATAGTTTTCGTGCACGGCCAGAACCATTGCGTATTTTCAATGTTGAAAACTTTACTGCATCCTCCAAATCTACATAAACCCATAGCTCGGAATGGATGCCGCCCGCCGTATGTTCAAATACGCTATAGCCGAAACCATGCCGGGTTAGATAGGGCATGGCACCGCTGCAAGGCTGCGGGGTCGGCGACCAGAAATGTCCGCTTTCTTCATCGCGCAAATAAATGGCTTCGCCGCCCGAGGCACCCACGGGATCATCACTCCAAGGCGTCAGTCGAAATTCATGCGCATTTTCGTTCCAGGTGTAGGCTAATCCACTTTCGGTAATTACCGAGCCAAAATGTGGATTCGCCAATACGTTCACCCATGGCAATGGCGTCTTGTGACCTTGTGCTGTGGTGATGACATATTCGCTGCCATCGGCGCTGAAGCCGCCTAAATGATTGCCAAGAATAAGTTCTTCCGACGGTGTATCGACCTGAGCGGCTGGTTCGTGACGATGGGTTCTGGTCGGGCTCAAGCGTGCAACGCGTTTATCATTCAGTGTGCGTCGATTGAATTGTTCGGCCAGAGTACCGCGACGATCAGACACAATCACGCGTGAAACTGCTTGCAAAAGAATTCGATCTTCATTTGATATTTGTTCAAACGAACGCACGAAAATACCACCTGGCCGATCAATCGTCTGCGCTTCGCTGCCGGTGGCAATCATGCCCATGATTTGGTCTTGCAGCTGTTGTCGGTAACCGACGTGGTCTTCATTCCAGATCACTAAATCGACAATCAGTCCCTTCAAGCGCCAATAGGCATGGCACTGAATCATTTGACGTGCAAGATCAATATTGGCGGTGTCGGCAATTTTCAAAAGCACGATAGGCAGATCACCGGAAATCGCGTAACCCCATAAGCCCGATTGCCCGCGTCTGTTTTGAATTAATACACCAGCCTCGGCGCGTAGCGAGGCATTGGCATAAATAACAGAACCAGCCAAGCGTCGGTAGAGTTGTGCATCGATTTCGCTGGCGTTGATTTGTCGCAAGCTTACGCCGCTATGAGTCCAGGCGAGATCGAAAACCCGATCTGCCAAATGTCGATCCTGATATTTATTGACCAAGACCATGCAAGCGTCACGATTTTCAGTAGCGCCGGAAACAAAATCCATTGTGGCCGATTGCTCGGGTTCGAGGGTAATACGACAACGAATAGCAACGATAGGATCAAGCACCGAACCTTCGCTACCCGACAGCGCATTAATGCTATCGCTTAAGGCTTGTGGTTCGGCGAGTGTCCTACCTCGACCAATAAATTGCATACGATCGGTTTCATAAGACACATTAAAAATATCAGTGCCGTTCACGGCCAACAAATGAAACATCCAAGGCGTGTGCTCATCGGCAGAACGTGGCCGACGCGTCGCTAATATGGCTCGGCTTTTGCCAATAATTTCGGTCTGTACAAATAAATTACCAAACGAGGGTTGCGTTATATCTGCTGCCGGTGCGGCCAAGACCACTTCCGCATAACTGGTAATTTCAATGGTGCGACGGGTACTTGAGCGGTTGGTAATGCGTACTCGGCGCAATTCAATATCATCTTCCGGCGATACTACTATTTCAGAATAGGTTTCAATGTCATTGTCACGACGCCGGAATTCAGCACGGCCTTCGGAAAACATCGCTTCGTAACTTTGCGCACGTTTTAAAGTGGGCTGATGTGCTGCAGACCAAAATTCGCCGCTAGTAATATCACGCACATAAATAAACGTGCCCCAGTTGTCGCAGGTGCTGTCTTCGCGCCAACGCGTAACGGCTAAATCTTTCCATCGACTATAGCCACCACCGGCATTGGTGACCATGACTTGATAGCGACCATTAGATAGCAGCTGAACTTCGGGCGTGGGTGTTGCCGCACCCATTGGCGTATGTACCGATGTTTCTGGTGCATCCACGAATGCAGCACCTTCAGACTCTTCAACACTGCGGTTTTGCAATAGCGTATTTTTCGGAATACGTTCTTGCAGTAGTAATAAAGTCGCTTGAAACGAGAGGTCCGATTCAAAGCGTTGCTGCATTGGCCGGTCTAAGAGCACATACGCCAGCGACAATAAACTCATGCCTTGGTGATGCGCCATAAACGATTTTACGATAACGCTGGATTCATTAATTGAATTTTCACGCTGTGTACTATCGCGCTGAATACTGCTGGACAGTTGACTTCGGCTTATTCGTGAAGGGGTGTAGTCAATGGCTTCGTAAAAACCATAGCGACCTTCCATTCCGATCGACGCCAATCGTTGTAAATTTTTGCAAGCAGCGTCGGCGTCAACCATCAACGCCATCGCAGAGGCATAAGGTGCAATCACCAAATCTTCGGCGAGTCCACGCTTAAGTCCGAGCCCCGGCACGCCGAACGCGTGATATTGATAATTTAGATTGGCATCGACCGTGTTATAGCCCGATTCCGACACCCCCCAAGGCAACCCACATTGATTGCCGTAAGCGATTTGTCGGGATACTGCTGCCTGATAGGTTTGGTCGAGCAGGGTGCCTTCATAAGTGGGCATGACTAACAAGGGCATCAAGTATTCAAACATTGAGCCACTCCAGGACACCAAGATCGGCGGGCCGCCGGCACTGGTTTGTAAGCGCCCCAATGCGAACCAACTTTCCTGCGGTAATTGTCCTTGCGCAATCGCAATAAAACTGCCTAATCTTGCTTCTGAGGCCAATAGATCATAGAAGCTATTGTCTCGCCTGAATTCATCGACATTGTAGCCAATGGTTAACAGATGACGAGTACGGTCGTATAAAAATTCGTATTGCATAGTGGCAAATTCGTTCGCCTGCAAGGCCAGTTTTTCACACAACGCGATACGTTCAGATGCGCGCTCTGCGCTAACTTCTATTTGCTGTTGTAGCTCGACAAGCCAGGCTTGTTGCGCACTGCTTAAGGTCTCGGCCTGCAAGGTTTTTATTAATGGCAGAAGATTTACCGGGCCTGACGCCAATACTTGCAGTGTCGGAATTACATTCAAGTTTGCATTAAACGCAGCATCTAATTCGCTAGCCACAGGACTGCTCAACAATTCAAGCCAAGGCGCGAGAAATTTTAAGTCTTCAAGTTGTGCACGGCTTTGGTGTTCAAAAGCAATGGTCCAATACTGCGTTTCATTATCGGAAGCATTGTCAGTGTCAAGATTATCAAGGCTGAGCACCAAGGTTTTTGCGATACTGCAAATTTTCTCAAGTGCTTGATAGGTGGCCGATAAGTTCGAGGGATTAATTGCGCGAGCCGTTTCTAGCTCGGCCTGCAATTGAGTCATGTTGACGCTATTGGCATCCGAATTTGCATCGATCAAAACACCTAGAGTGTCTTGAATACCCTCAAATACGCGTGTCGAAACAATAGGCTGATCCGCCAGTGTCAACAAACCCATTCGCAGCGTTAGTAAATGGCCGGCAAGATTGCCACTGTCCACCGATGAAATGTAGCGGGGCGCTAATGGCTTGAGTGACTGAGTGTCATACCAATTATAAAAATGACCTTGATGACGTTCCAGTAACACCATCGTGTTAAAGGTATTGACGGTACGTTCCAGCAAGGGCCCGCTTGCTAGGTAGCCAAAATCATAGGCCGATAAATTAGCCAACAATGTCATGCCGATATTGGTCGGCGATGTTCGGTGAGCGATGATGGGACCGGGCTGTTCTTGGAAATTATCCGGCGGTAACCAATTGTCCTCAACCACCACAAAGCGTTCAAAGAACGCCCAAGTTTTGCGAGCCGTTTTCCGCAGAAAATAGCTTTGTTGTTCGCTCAGTTTTTGGTCGCTACCAGGTAGTGGCTCGCTTAGCCACCACGCAATGCCGGGTGCTGTAAACCATAAGAAAAGCACTGGCATGGCGATGACTAAAACATCCACTCTTAAATAGGCCAGCACCAGCATTGTGATAAGGGCAAGTGCGGGTGCTATCCACATGCTTGCATAAGAAGCAACCATGCCATTAGTCGTTTCAGCAGTAGAATTTTTTATACTTGTAGAATCAGTTTTGGCCGCTTTAGACGCGCTACCAGATGAAGACACTGCCCATTCGAGTAGTCTGCGATGTGAAATCAATAAGCGCCATGTCGTTCTTATAATCGCGTCAAGCGTGTACTGTGCTTCAAAAGGCAGGCAAGCAATCTTGAAGCCTGCTTGTGCAAAATTTTGAACGGCTGATCGAATTAAATCCGCCCAATGTTGGCTCAGACTAATCTCTTTAGGCCAGCGTAAGGCATCGATCAGGGAGCTTAATAGCGGCGGCAACAACACTATGCTCACTAGCGCCAGCTGCCAGAGCCATGGCTGCGGTAATAAAGTCCAGCTTGTTAACAAGAGTAATAGCAGGGCTGGGGAGCTAAAACTACGTCGTAAATTGTCGAAAATTTTCCAACGTGACAAATTTGAAAGTGGATTATGCAGCTTGTTACCGTTCGGCCCGGGCACACGGGGGAATATCCAGTCGGCTATTTGCCAATCGCCTCGAATCCAGCGCTTTTGCCGGCTAATATCGGCCTGATATTGCGCCGGATATTCTTCATAAAGATTGGCATCGCTAAGCAAGCCCGAACGCGCATAGCAACCTTCTAAAAGATCATGACTTAGAATTCGGTTGTTGGGGAAGCGTGATCCCAATGCTCGTTCAAAGCTGTCCACCTCGTAAATGCCTTTGCCGATGAAAGAGCCTTCATTAAAAACATCCTGATAAACATCCGACACTGAACGCGTGTAAGGATCAATACCGGGTTCGCTGCCAAACAATAGGGAATATCGCGAACGGTTTTCACCTGACAAACTGGCTGCCATTCTAGGTTGCAAAATACTATAACCGCCGCAAACACGTTGCATGCTTTCATCAAAGCGCGGACGGTTTAACGGGTGCGCCATGGCAGCGACAAATTCACGTGCCGAATCGCGCGGGAGTAGGGTGTCAGTGTCGAGTGTGATGACATATTTTATTTTCGTCAGAACCGAAACATTTCCAACGACGAATGAAAAGGCGTTCATACCCTTGCCACGCAATGTCGAATTTAAATCCGATAGTTTTCCACGCTTGCGTTCAAAACCCATCCAGATTCGTTCTGCCGCATTCCACAAGCGTGGACGATGGAAAAGAAAGAATCGATCATTGCCGACAGATCGATATTTTTCATTGAGATTTTCAATTCCTGCCTGAGCCGCTTGTATCAGCAACTCGTCCCCAGGTAGCCTTTCTTGCTGCGCATCGCGTAAATCGGTTAATAGTCCGAAATGTAATTGCGTATCCTGGTTCCCCAAGTACCGCACTTCTAAAGCTTCAAGCAATTGGTCTATGTTATTGGTGCTGGTAAGCAGGGTGGGAATAACCACCAGCGTCGCCATTTCTGCTGGTAGTCCGCGTGAATAATCCATGCGTGCTAATAATTTTGGTTTTACCAATAGCGTCGCTAACCAATTACTTAGCGCTGATGCCAATTGGCTACCCGCTAAGAAAGTTACTATTCCAAGTAAAATTAACTGCCAACCATGAATGCCATTGATATAGGCCTGTGATAACAAACCGCCAGTAAAAAATGCCGTGATTAAAAAAATAGTACCCAGGTAAATACTCAAGGGGTATTTGCCGAGCCAGATGCGGACTAACTCAACACTGGGCAGCTTTGCTGCTACCGCGCGTTCTAATTGTGGCAGCCCTTCATCAATCAAATAAAATCCGACATGTGAGCGATGATGATTGCCATCATGGTTGGCAGCATTCCAATGGGCGAGCTGAATTGCTTCACGCGCTACTTCGGTTTCTGACAAGGCGCTGCGTTTTGCCAAGCGGTCGATAACATGCCGATAGCGATCTCTGGTTACAAAATCCATGTTGCTGTAAACATTATCAATATCTTGCCGCAAAACTTGTTCAACATGGCTCATGGTTTCGACAAATACTTTCCAATCCATCGCACCTAAAAAACGAAGGCTGCCAATGGTATTGCTGATCGATACTTGGTCGGCGGCCTGCTGCTGGGTTTCAGACATCACCATTTGTTCGATCGTCAAGCTTGATTCAGCCAGTCGTTGCTCTATCCAATTCAATGGCAAAGCTAAAGCCTGGCCATGACCTTGCAAACGACGCGAAAGTTCTGCAACAAAAGAGCTGACCATCGGCGGGTTAGAGCGCGCCATGTCGGCAATCACCAAAATGAGATTTTTGGGATCGCTTTCAGCCATCTCCATCATCTGGTCGGCCCAATCTTGTGCCTGGTTGACATGAATTCTGGCGTCAGTAATACGCGCACTTACACGCCTTAAATTTTCGATTAGCGCCAAGCGCAGCATAATCGGGAAAGCCCACAACTCGCCTAGAGTGAGCGGGGTAATAGTTTGATACGAGGCGACAAATCGCAACAACGATTCAGAGTCCATGCGTCCGTCGCCATGCGAAATCGCTTCAAGCGCAAGGTCATACACCCTTGGTAAGCGCCGCGAGGGTCCTTTTGCTAAGCGTGGCAATTCACGGCTGTAAGCATTCGGCAAATGTTGTTTGGCGGTACGGATTTGCTCCTCGATTAAATAAAAATTGTCGAGCAGCCATTCACCTGCTGGCGTAATGAGTTGCTTGTCTTTAATAGCACTTGTGAGCAAATCACGAGTACCCAGCAAGACTTGCTGATTTTCATCGAGTCTTTTTAATAATCGATTCTGAGTATTGAATTTCCCCAGGACATGCCGCCCCGCTAAAGCCCTGCCATGTTGTTCCATCTGATTGGCGCTAAACAACTCGGCTCGAAGTGGCGTTTGATCATTGGGTTCATACAAACCCAAATAGTGCCGATGCCAATGGTGCAATCGCATCATGGCGGTTCGATAAAACGCTTTAACCCGGCTTTTGCGTATCATGGAACTTGCGCCAATTTTGTGCGTTCAGGGTCCATCATTACTTTTCCTGTTTCGCTTCCGGCAATACGCCAAAAGTAATGCCTAAGGATTTTCTAGCCGTTTCGTACACCAGACTCACTGGCCTAGTGCTCAAAGCAATTCAATATTGCCAGGCAGACTTTTACGATTACGTTCACATATGACTACATCAAGACTACTGGATGAAGCGTCAGAATTATGTGCGAAGCCGTACAGATGAAATTAAAAAACCCAATGGATCGCTGTTTCAGCCCTATTTCTTGAACTCTACTCGCCGCGTATTCACTAACACAGTGCATACGAAGAGTTAAATTTGGCATCAGGATTTATCTAGGTAATTAGGAATACAAATATCTAATGAAATATGCAATAAATACTCGGAAGTAAAATGTTTAATGTGACTTATTTAAGTCATCTACTAAGGTAATTGTGCGTGCGCTGACGCACAGACACTAAACTTCATGATGAATACTGTTATCTCATGGATTATCCATCAAAGCTATCACCTTTAGCTTAGGCTTATTTATTTTGAATTTGTTGTGTTTATCACTGGAGAAAATTTTGAATCACGATCAAACATCGCAAAATCATCTGATCAATCAACAGATCGTTTTGAATTCTCGGCCAATAGGTACCCCAACGGCAGATAATTTTCGTTTAGTGAATTCAGATATTCCTATTCCAGCCGTAGGACAAGTATTATTAAGAACGCTTTATCTGTCGCTTGACCCCTATATGCGTGGTCGCATGAGTGATGCCAAATCCTATGCTGCGCCAACGGCTATTGGAGAAGTGATGGGCGGCGGAACGGTATCGCGGGTAGAAACGTCCCAGCACAACAATTATTCACCGGGTGATTTGGTATTAGGCTTTGGTGGTTGGCAGGACTATGCCATTTCCGATGGCAGCGATCTGAGCAAACTTAATATCCAACAGTCGCATCCGTCACTTTCACTGGGCATACTCGGTATGCCAGGCTTCACGGCCTATATGGGCTTGCTTGATATTGGCCAACCAAAAGCGGGCGAAACCGTCGTTGTCGCGGCGGCAAGTGGAGCGGTGGGTTCGGTAGTCGGCCAAATTGCAAAATTAAAGGGTTGCCATGTGGTCGGCATTGCTGGCGGTGAAGAGAAATGTCGCTATGTTGTCGAAGAATTAGGTTTTGATATTTGCATTAATCACCATAGTGCCGACTTTGCCCAGCAGCTAGCCGCAGCCTGTACAAAAGGGATTGATGTGTATTTTGAAAGTGTTGGCGGCGCGGTTTTTGACGCTGTATTGCCTTTGCTAAACACCTGCGCTCGAGTTCCACTGTGCGGCATGATTGCCAACTATAACGATACTGCATTACCACCTGGTCCAGATCGCTTAGGTTTGTTAACTCGCACATTGCTTAGCAAACGCATCAAAATGCAGGGCTTTATTATTTTCCAAGACTACGGCTCACGTTACCCTGAATTCCTGGCTCAAATGAGTACCTGGTTGAAGGAAGGAAAAATAAAATTTCGCGAAGACATTATCGACGGGCTCGAAAATGCACCGCAAGCATTTATCGGTCTGCTTGAAGGTAAAAATTTTGGTAAGTTAGTGGTTCGTGTTGCTCAAGACTAATTAATTAAATAATAAATATAGGATTCAATATGAAAATACTCATGGTACTCACATCGCACGACAAGCTCGGTGACACCGGCAAGAAAACCGGCTTCTGGCTGGAAGAATTCACTGCACCGTATTACATTTTCAAAGACGCAGGCGTCACTATTACTCTTACATCGCCACTCGGCGGCCAACCGCCGCTGGACCCGAAAAGTGATGAGCCCGATGCGCAGACCGATTCTACAAAGCGGTTCAAGGCTGACCCTGACGCACAAATGGCGCTGGCCAATACCCTCAAACTATCCACTATTCTTGCTACAGATTTTGATGCCGTATTTTATCCCGGTGGCCATGGTCCGCTGTGGGACCTTGCCGAAGATGCATCGTCGATCACCTTGATTGAAAATATGTTGGCAGCCGATAAACCTGTAGTCGCTGTGTGCCATGCGCCTGGTGTATTGCGTCACGTAAAATCTGTCAGTGGTCGCCCAATCGTTCAAGACAAAAAAGTGACCGGCTTTACCAATACCGAAGAAGCCGCCGCGGGACTCACTGACGTGGTGCCATTTTTGGTGGAAGATATGCTGAAGAAAAATGGTGGCAATTATTCCAAAGCAGGGGACTGGGAATCTTACGTCGTTAGCGACGGCTTGTTGATTACTGGACAAAATCCTGCATCTTCCGGGCCAGCCGCCAAAGTACTTTTAGAAAAATTAGCATGACCAAACTCACATCGTTTGAAACCCTTGAACCCGACGAAGCCGATAATATTGCGGAGATGACTGACATATTGCGCCAGAAAATGGAGCGTGATTATGCCAAGGGTGAAACCAAACGCGATGCACATCCCAAGACGGTCGGTCTACTGCGTGCGAACTTTATTATTGAAGCTGATTTGCCTGCCGAGCTTCGGGTGGGCATTTTCAAAAAAGCCCAAAGCTTTGAATGCTATGTAAGAACCTCCAATGCCAGCGGCAAGATTCAATCGGACGCTATTAGCGACGCACGGGGCTTTGCGATTAAATTGATGTCGCCAACAGCAAAAAATGCCAAGGCCGAAGAACCCTTAGGCCAGGATTTCGTTTTAATGAGTTCACCCGTTATGCCGCTTGGTACCGTCGCGTTATTTCGCGATGCCGTTTATTACACCATTGAAAGTTCGCCATTACTGTTGGCAGCCAAGTTTTTTGTGACCGGAAACGCTTTGGTATTACTGGGGCTTCTAAAACTTCGCATCAGCCCAAGCTCACCCTTCGATATCCGCTATTGGAGCACCACGCCGTATTTATTGGGCAAAAACCATGCGGTAAAATATTCACTGCTACCCACGTCAAAACATCGCAGCAAGAGCTCGGAAAATTTAAGCGATTCATATTTAACCGACGCCGCGCAAAAGCATCTTGACAAACATGTGGCCAGTTTTGATTTTTGCCTGCAAATGCAGAAAGACGGCATGCCGATAGAAGACGCCGGTGTGCTTTGGGACGAAACCCAGTCGCCGTTTATAAAAGTTGCGACCCTGCAAATTCCAAAGCAAAAATTTCAGACGCAAGAGCGCGAGGAATTGGCAGAAATGCTCTCATTTTCACCCGGCAATGCCTTGCCGACACACGCAGCACTCGGTGGTCTTAACCGTGCCCGTATCACGATTTATAAAGCGCTATCGAAATTTCGTCATCAACGTGATGGGCGAGCGAACATTGAATAAGTAAAGGTTTTTTGCAGACACGGATCTAGTTTGAAGAGCACACCGGTTAGCTGCGATTCGCGCGCTGGTGCTTATTTGCTCCATTCGAGCCAAGGCTGCCGTTCATTTCGTAGCGCTGAAATGTATTGCAACTATGCATGTTCAGAGACGTATTTTTTCCAGCGTTGTCGCACTATATACAAAGACGCATCCATCACAAGCGCGATGAGCACACCAGCGCAGGCAGACGCCAGCACGTCGGTTGGCCAATGAACGCCAAGAACAAGGCGTGAAAGCGCTACGAGCAAGACCCAAATTATGGATAACATGATGGCGGGCCACTTGGCGGGCGGCCATCTGCGAGCAACGCAAACGCATATTGCGGTGGCCAATGTGGCGCTGGTTAAAGTATGTCCGCTAGGAAAACTTGAGCCCCAGTACCATTGGGTCTCCCAAAGCATTGGGCGTTCACGCCCCACCAGTGTTTTAACCAAATAGATAATCAATAAATTAGCCATTACTGAGCCCAGGATTACAGAGGCTTCAAAACGCCATCGCACCGCGAACAGTAATGCTGTAAGCATTCCCAGCAGTGGAAAGATTACTTTTGCTGAAGCGCTGAGTGTTACAGCCCGAAAGAACCCGATAAACGTATTCGGAACCATGGCGTGAATCCAGGTTAGAACGGCCTTGTCGACAGGCCCGGATTCAAGCGCGATTACGTCCTCGCTGACCTTCAACAGCAAAACGCCAAGCATGATTACCCACAACAATAAGAGGCGTTGCCGCTTGAGTTGCTCAGCCCAATACTGTCGCTGCCTAACGAGCCAGACAACCACAATGTAAATGAAGATTATGGTCAGTACCAGTTCGCCGACATCCTTGATGATCTGAGAGAACACAAGGCCTCCGTAATAAGCGACCGACGATAACACTCACAAGCTAGCATCGACTGTGCACTCTTGTCGAAGACAAGTTGTTTTTTGTGGTGTAATGCCAAGTCGAAGTCAGAATGCAAACAAGCTAAAGTCTTGCTTGCGTAAATTGCCAATGTTGCTAAGCATTGCGCTGGCGCACCGCCTCGAGGTTGGTTGTCCATGTCAATGCAAATCGCTAACAACATTGCTGTCCGATGCCACGGCGTCACTAAAAGCTATGGCACCGGTGATGCCGAAGTGATGGCCTTGCGTGGCGTCGATCTCGAAGTCCGCCGCGGTGAACTCTTGATGTTAATGGGACCTTCGGGCTGCGGTAAAACAACGCTGGTCTCCATCATTACTGCGATTCTGAGCCAAGACGCGGGTGAATGTGTTGTTCTTGATCGTGACTTGCTGACCATGGATGAAAAAGCTCGGGCAAACTTCCGCGGCACTTCCATCGGTTTTGTCTTTCAAGCCTTTAATCTTTTGCCCGCGCTTACCGCGCTGGAAAACGTGAGTGTCCCTTTGCTGCTCCAGGGCATCTCCCGGAAGGAAGCAGAACTTCGGGCGCTCACTGTCTTGCGATCGGTGGGACTCGAAGCACGCTTGCATGCGTTGCCTTCAAAACTCAGCGGTGGTCAGCAACAGCGAGTGGCTATAGCAAGAGCGCTGGTGCACCAACCTGAACTGATCGTGTGCGATGAGCCGACCAGTAATCTCGATCAACAAGCAGGGCATGACATGATGGTCTTGTTGCGCGAAACGGTTCGCGAGAAAGATCGTGCTTTGATTGTCGTGACCCACGACAACCGCGTGCTTCAATTTGCTGATCGCATAGCACGCATGGAAGATGGCAAGGTGGTCGAAATAACCGAGCATAGCGAGGCAGCAATACCATGAAGCGTTTCACCATTCCATTGATATTGGCACTGCTGGGACTGCTGATTGCCGTTGTAGCAGTCATTCGAAGCAGGCCGTCGGCAGTCACGCCAATGGCTGCCGAGCATGCAGTGCAGCCCCCCTTCGCGTCATTCGTCGCTGGTGTCGGCATCACCGAGTCTGGGCGCGGCAATGTTTCTGTCGGCACCTCTGTTTTAGGCATTGTGAGCGAGCTCTTTGTTGCGGTTGGCGATCCGGTAACGACCGGCACGCCACTGTTCAAGATTGACGATCGGGATTTACAGGCAAAACTGTCGGTCGCGGGCGCCAAGCTCGTGGAAGCCGAGGCAAATTTGGCAAAACCAATGCATCGTTTCGAGTTTTTAACTCACTTGCAAAAAGCGGACAGTAGCGCGGTCAGTAAAGCGGCGATCAGTGATGTCCGCGATGATGTAAAGACGGCACAAGCGGCGCTCGGCTTAGCAAAGGCAGAAACTAGGCAAATTGAAATCGACATTGAGCGCAGCCTGATCCGCGCTCCGGCGCCGGGCCGGGTATTGCAGATCAATACCCGTGTTGGCGAGTACGTTGAAGGTGGTGGCCAAGGCAAACCATTGATACTGCTCGGCGACGATGAACGCCTGTACTTGCGCACGGACGTTGATGAAAATGATGCCTGGCGCATTAAACCGCAAGCTCGGGCGCGCGCGTTGGTGCGTGGTAATCCACAGCTCAAGGCGGAGTTGCGGTTCGAATATATTGAGCCCTATGTCGCTCCGAAGACGTCACTTACCGGACAAAGCACTGAACGCCCGGATGTGCGCGTGCTGCAAGTTATCTATAGCTTCAAACGTAGTGCACTCCCGGTCTACTTGGGCCAGCAGATGGATGTATTTATAGAAGCGCCGCCGGTTGCACCATCAGGCAGTAGTGAGCAGCGCTAATGTTCCGCATCGCCATCATCATGCTGATAGCCGATCGTGCCAAGTTTCTTGGGCTATTGTTTGGCATTGCCTTTACGTCTTTTCTGGTCACCTTTGCTGCATCATTTTTCTGCGGCTTCATGACCGAAGGGTTTTCGCTGATCAGCGAAAATACCGCTGCCGATGTCTGGGTCATGGATTCCGCAGTGACGTCGGTCGAACAGACCATCAACATGCCGGACTCTGCGCTAACGCGTGTGCGCAGCGTAGCAGGTGTCAGCTACGCTGCGCCTTTAGCGATGGGAATGGTAGATGTGCGGTTTTCTAATGGCGCATTCCAAACCTTTCAGGTGATCGGTGTTGACGATGCCACACTGCAGGGCGTCCCGCATACTGCTCAGACTGACGCGAACCAGCTTCGCGCATACAACTCAGTCATTGTTGATCCCGGCGGCACTAGCGGTAAACTGGAAACCCCTGTGTCAGTTGCGGACCAATGGCCGCATGACGGCGCACATTTGGGTGTGCCAACGCGTGAATTGAAGTCCGGTGATGAATTACTGGTCAACGAACAGTTGGTTCGCGTGCTGGCGAGATCGAATGGCTTGGCGCGATTCCCGCCGCGTCCGCTGCTATATACCACGCTGTCGAATGCAGCCCGCATACTGCCAGGCGAACGACACCGGCTTACTTTCGTATTGGTAAGCGCCGCCCCCGGCGTGTCGGCGAAAGCACTCGCCACCGATATTGAACAGCGCACGGGTCTGCGGGCACGTACTTCTGCGGATTTCAAGGCTGATACCGTGCGTTGGTTCTTGATCAACTCGGAGGATGTCGGCGATATCGCGGCCATGCTTATCCTCGCAATGACGATGGGTTTTGGCGTCACCGGCATCATGCTGTACATGTTTACCTATGAAAACCAAAAGCAATACGCCGTACTCAAGGCAATGGGAGCGACGGGTCAAACGCTGTTGAAGATGATCTTCGTGCAGTCGGCACTTTGTGCGTTTCTGGGCACAGGCATCGGGCTAGGGCTTTGTGGCATCGTTGGCGAGATCGTCGGGCCGTTTGGGTTCCCGTTCAGAATGATGTGGTTCACGCCACTGGTTGGCATCGTCGGCGTAGCCCTGGTCAGCCTCACGGCGGCTGCAATCAGCGCACGGCCAGTGCTGAAATTACAACCCGCTGTTGTCTTTGCGGGTCGTTGATAACCGTTGCGCTTACAAGCTAAAGAATCGATCTCAATTTTTATAGTTTCAATAGATAAGGATTTCGAAAATTGCGACACGATACGAGTGTCTGTTTTTGAAGGCAGTCAGTCAACCTTTGCAATCATTTAAAGCTCATCCGGCAACGTTGTTCAAGTGAAGCGGAATACCCATTTTTCAAGCTTGCACAGGTGAATCGTCACCATGCGTGAGCACATTGTCATTTTTCTTGTCTGAAGCAATCTTGCCATCCACTAATTCGATAATGCGATCACAGCGCTGTGCAAGCCTTGGATCATGAGTCACGATAAGAAATGTCGTGCCGCTGGTATTGCACACTTCACGCATCAAATCGAAAACACTGTCGGCCGATTTGGTGTCCAGATTGCCGGTGGGTTCGTCGGCCAACACCAGGGCAGGCTGCATGATTAGGGAGCGGGCAATAGCGACGCGTTGCTGCTGTCCGCCCGATAAATCATTCGACTTATTATTGGCCAATGCTTTTAAACCGACCTTGTCGATGAGTTCGGCGGCGCGTGAATGCATAGCCTCATCTGGGCGACCTTGTTTTGCCAGCAAGGGCAGCAACACATTCTCGACGGCAGTGAATGCGGGCAGCAAATTGTGGAATTGAAAAACAAAGCCAATGGCGTTTGCCCGCAATTGGGTAAGTTCAGTATCGTCCAGATTTACCGTGGCAACACCGGTGAGAAATAATTGACCGCTGCTGGGTTTGTCCAGCAGTCCGATGATGTTGAGTAGCGTGCTTTTGCCAGATCCCGAGGGTCCGATCAGTGCAACAAATTCGCCGCGGCCAAGCTCTAAATCGATGCCGTGCAATACTTCAATTTCGCCAGGCTTGCCGAGCATGTAGGATTTTTTTACTGCTTCCAAACGTAGCGTTGCTTCGCCTTCTACAACGCCTGGTTTGGTGTGCCGTGTATGGGTGATATCAGCCACGAATGGCTACCGCAGGGTCGAGTCGTGCTGCGCGCTGGGCAGGAAAAACGGCTGCCAATGTTCCTACAATTATTGCGCCGATGGCAGCGTATAAAAAAAGCATGGGCTCAAAATCGATCACGAAAAAAGGCGTGCCATCCGGATTTTTTGCAAAGCCACGCCATGCCGCAAGAAAGGCCCAGCCAAGGCCGGAGCCGAGTAGGGAACCGAATAATCCAAACAAGGCGCCCTGCATCAAAAATAGCCGCAATATCTGCTTTCGGGTCGTGCCGGTTGCCCGCAAAATACCAATCTCTTTTGATTTTTGTACGACTGAAACGACCAACACACTGGCGATACCCAGCGCCGCGGTTAAACCAACAAACAGTCGAATAACCAAAAAAGTAAAACTTTGTCCAGACAAGGCAGTAAAAAATTCTTCATTGGCAGTAATCCAGCTTTCTGCCTTGAGTCCGGTCTGCGCCTGGATAGACTGTGCCATTACTTCAGCAGCAAACGGGTCGGTGACGTTCACCTCTAAAGTCGTTGCACCACCGGGTAGATTCAACAAACTTTGTGCCGTGCGGAGTGCTACATAAACGGATCGGCTATTGGCGGCTTTGTTGCCAAAATCATAGATGCCATGAACCTTCAATGTTGCCGAAGCGCCTGTAGCGGTTTGCAGCGTTAACTTGTCATTGATGGATACGCCTAAATCTTTTGCCAGCTCGGTACCAATCACAATATCGGTACTACTTACGTCCGCACTTCCCAAAATTATTTTGTCTTTCAAGGCAATCAAGTGCAGATAGGTTTCCGGTTCAATTCCTGTCAGCGTGACTGCGCGGTTTGCATTGGCACGAATCACAAAGCCCGCACCAGAAACCACTGGTGTAACGACAACGACGCCAGGAATTTTTTCGATCTGGCTACGCACCTTTTGCCATTGATCGACCGAGCGCAAGCGTTGTGCGCGGGGTTGCACCAAGGCGGCTGTTATTTGTCCTTTACCGGATTGACGCAAAGGTCGTGCCACTTCTTCAGGCGACGTAATAATAATTTGGGCCTGAAAATCCAGCGTGCGCCTAAAAAGATTACTCTGTAAGCCGGTCAATAATGCCGACATAAAAACGATGACGGAAACACCTAGCGCTACGCCTGCAATAATAAATAATGTTTGCAACAAACCTTCGCGCATGAAGCGGGTGGCAAGAATCCATTCAAACGGTGCCAGAGAGTTCATGGTGTAACAGCAATACGCGCACGAACACGTTGACCGGCGCTAATGGTACCCACGCTTGCAAGAATTACCGGCTCGTTTACTTTAAGTCCGCTGAGTATTTCAATTTGATTGTCGCCGCGCAGACCAATACCCACTTTCTGGTGCACGGTACGCTTATTTCGCACTACCAATACCCATGGGGCATCGCTCGTGACATCACGAACAGCTTCGGTAGGAACCACCAGCGCAGCGCTTTTGTGCGCCGTTTCAATATCAATAGAGACCGTCATGTCTTGGCGCAAATAAGCCGGCGGATTAATGATGCGAAGCTTGACTTCGACCGATCCCCGAGTGGCATCAATGCCGGGGTTAATATAATTCACCACGGCTTCAAATTGCTTATCGGGAAAGGCATCGGCCGAGCCGAGTGCTTTTTGTCCAAGCGCTAATTTGGCGAGATTTTTCTCATCGAGTTGAATCTCGATCTGGACTTCGCCACTCACGGCAAGCGTCATAAGTGACACACCTGGTTGCACAATGTCTCCGGGCTCGATACTGCGGGTAATTAATACGCCATCGGATGGCGCACGAATGGCATCTTGCTCAAGTCTTACTCGCAACAGGCTTAAGTTTGCTCGAGCCT
The DNA here is from genome assembly GCA_043721835.1 of Arenimonas sp. Lineage (GTDB taxonomy): Bacteria > Pseudomonadota > Gammaproteobacteria > Xanthomonadales > Xanthomonadaceae > Arenimonas. The sequence goes on from JAYSQD010000185.1 coordinate 25,986, forward strand.
GTGCCACCCCTGCAAGAGTCAAGACCGAGTCACCACCGTTAAGTTGATTGGTCTGGACTTGCAGAACTGCCGTCTGCTTCTGGCTTAATGCCACATCAAGATTCCGTCGTGCTTCGTCAAGCTGCATTTGCGATACGAAGTTGCGTTTTTTTAAATCCGCTATGCGTTCAAACTGGTTTTGCAATTGCCGCACATCGGCTTCGGCCTTTTTAAGCCCTTGAATGGCTGCTGGCAGTGCCACCTCGCGCTGCTGTCGCAACTTCGCCCGTGCTTGATCAATGCTGGTTTCGGCCTGAGCAATGCTGGCCATTTCATCCTGATTATCCAGCTGAATTAAAAGCTGGCCACGCATTACCTTTTCGCCTTCTGCTACGGGAATGTTTTTGACACGGCCAATCACCTTTGATGCGACCGAAACACGCTGTGGCGTTATTACGCGGCCACTGGCCACTACTGTCTGTCGCAACTCGGTACTTTGCGTTGCGTAGGCTTCAACCGACGTGCCGAGCAGCAAATTGCGTGACAAAAAAACAATGACCAGCAGAATCAAAAAAACGGCAATTCCTATTTTTATCCACGCCTTCCGACTCAAGCCAGAGGGTTTATTTTTCGCATCTGTTTTCGCGTCGGGTTTTTCGGAGATGCTTTCGGGTGCTGCAGTATTGTTACTTGTGGCTTTGTCTGCAGTATTCATCCTTCTGTATCTATTACCGGAAGTTTCTCGTCTGTGCGACAGCGCACCTTTCTGTTGCGGACCAATCATAGATCACTACCGCAAAGCAGCGACAGCGGCTGCTGTGTTGGTCAGTGGATAAGCGCAGTGCTTAAAAAAAACAATTTAAACCAGCTCAGTCATTGATAAAAGTAGATTAGTGCAATTAATTCTATCGAGCCCGTCTTGAGCCTATGAGTGTAAACGCACAGAACTCATGGTTCTATACCGTTAGCTTAGCCATCATCTTATTCAAAATGAATAGCAGAACCTGAAGAGTACTTTCCTCCGAGCACACTATGCCTAATTACCCCAAAAACCCGGTATCAAATTTACCAACAGGTCAGAAAATTCCAAGCTCTTGGCAAAATCGGCGTACGCCGTTTGATGAAAATCCTGTTATGGAAACCGGATTTGCATTGCAAGACAATGTTGACGCTACGAAAATCAGCGACGAGCTAGACGTGCAGAATCAAATCGTGGATATCGGCCCTAACAACGCCAGTGAATAACAGCCAAAGCCTGACGCTGGAACCTATTAAAATAGCGGCCATGCTTATTTCAAATTACAACCAAACCATGTTAGTGGGAGCACGATTGTCATGAACCAATACATAATCGCCGTTGTAGTGGGCAGTCTTCGTCGTGATTCTTTCAATCGCAAGTTGGCCACGGCCATCGAAAAACTGGCGCCATCAGACTTTAGCTTTAAGCAAGTGCAAATCGATGATTTGCCACTTTATAATCAAGACGACGATGCTAATCCGGCGGAATCGGTCAAGCGTTTAAGAACAGAAATTCTTGCCGCGCAAGGTTTGCTTTTTGTTACTCCAGAATACAATCGTTCCATTCCGGGTGTGCTTAAAAATGCGATTGATCATGCTTCGCGGCCCTATGGCAAAAATGCGTGGGCTAACAAACCGGCCGGTGTTATTGGCGCTTCAGTCGGCGCCATCGGCACCGCTATGGCGCAACAGCATTTGCGAAATATTCTTGCCTATCTTGATGTGCCAACACTGGGGCAACCAGAGGCATTCATCCACGCCAAAGAAGGTCTGTTCGATGAGCATGGCAATATTGGCGAAGCCAGTAAAAAGTTTTTACAAACCTGGATCGATTCCTACGTTACGTGGGTAAAAAAATACGCGGCCAATTCCAATGAATAAAACTACTATTCCAGCCTTACACCAGCAGCGCGAACGCGCTTTGTCGCGCTGGGATAATGAAGGTGGCGCCTTAATAACTGGCCCGCAGGAAAATGCTCCCGTCGATCAGATGCAGCTGCATACTCCCGATTCGAGTGATGATGAGCGTGCACTCATTAGCAAGCACGTCAACACATTAATCCTGTTTTTAACGGCGACATAATTTTATTTCACAATAAGAAATTACATGTCTGCGCTTGTAGAGCTCCCTGTGACCGTCATAAAGAGCGGCGAGCAGTTTTTATTAGTTGAATGCTTGGTTAAATGCTTGGCTAAGTGCAGGCAACAAGTCCCGCCTGCCGGACGGTGTACCATATCTAAGGGATGCGCCAATCAGGTGCTGGAACGGAAACATGGCCACCAAAAAAACGAGCAAGAAAACCAGCCCGCCATCTAACGTAAACAGGTCCGATCTGGCCGCTTCGGCCAATAGCAATCGGGACACGGCGCTTCATGCCAGTTTCCCGATTGTGGGTATCGGCGCCTCGGCCGGTGGTCTGGCGGCGTTTGAGGCTTTCTTCTCGGGTATGCCTAAGAACGGCGATATGGGCATGGCTTTCGTACTGGTGCAGCACCTGGCCCCGGACCACAAGAGCATTCTTAGCGACCTGATCCAGCGCTGTACCCGCATGCAGGTTTTTGAAGTCGATGACGGTATGGTGGTGCAGCCCAACTGCGTCTACATCATTCCGCCCAACCGCGACATGGCCTTTCTGAACGGCTCGCTGCAATTGCTCGAGCCGTCGGCGCCGCGCGGCCAGCGACTACCGATCGATTTTTTCTTTCGTTCGCTCGCCCATGATTTAAGTCAGCGGGCCATCGGCGTTGTGCTTTCTGGCACTGGCAGCGATGGCACCCAGGGCGTGAGAGCCATCAAGGGCGAGGGCGGTATGGTCATGGCACAAACTCCCGAGTCCACCGAGTTTGACGGCATGCCGCAAAGCGCCATTGCCACCGGCATGGTGGATTACCAACTGCCACCGGCCGAAATGCCTGCTCGGCTCATCGCCTATGTTAAGCACGCCTTCGGCCAGTCACGCGTGCCCGTTGTCGTCGATACGCCACAGATTGAGACTGCACTGAAAAAGATCTTTGTCTTGCTGCGAGCCCAGACCGGCCATGATTTTTCCCAATACAAACCTAGCACCGTCAATCGTCGCGTCGAACGTCGCATGGCGGTTCATCAGATCGATGGGGTGGAAAGTTACGTCAGGTTTCTGCAGCAGACGCCAACTGAGGTGGAGGCACTGTTTCGCGACCTGCTGATCGGCGTGACCAATTTCTTCCGTGATCCTGAGGCCTTCAAGGTACTCGAGGAACAGGCCATACCGAAGCTGTTTGAGGATAAGCCCGCTGGCTCGGCAGTTCGCGTCTGGTGCACCGGTTGCTCTACCGGCGAGGAGGCCTATTCCATCGCCATTTTGCTGCAAGAACGCATGGAGTCGCTCAAACAGCACTTCACGGTGCAGCTGTTCGCCACCGACATTGACAGCCGGGCAATTGCCACCGCCCGCAGCGGCGTCTATCCGGCCAGCATTGCCACCGACATCTCCGAGGAACGACTGGCGCGTTTTTTCAGCGCCGAGCCCGACGGCAGCGCCTACCGTGTCCACAAGGGTCTTCGCGACATGCTGGTTTTTTCCGAGCACGACATCATCAAAGATCCGCCCTTTTCCAGACTCGACCTGATCACTTGCCGTAACCTGCTCATTTATTTGAACGTGACGCTGCAGAAAAAGGTCATTCCCCTATTTCACTACGCCCTGAGACGTGGCGGGGTGCTGTTCCTGGGCACGTCCGAAGGCGTGGGCGAGTTCAGCGAGTCCTTTGTCGTGCTGGACCGCAAGGCAAAACTTTACCAACGCAAAGAAAATGTTCATGGCAGGGAACGCGGCACACTTACGCAGATTCTGCCGCCCTTGACGACGTTGGATGCGGGGCAATCCCTAAGACCTGGCCCCCAAAGGATCGCATTGCCGGCCAAGTTACCCATCCGCGAGCTCACCGAGCAAGCGCTATTGCGGCAGCTTGCACCCAACAGTGCACTTGTTAATGATCAGGGCGACATTTTTTACTTGCATGGCCGCACTGGCATGTACCTGGAGCCAACACCAGGCGAACAGGGCACCAGCAATATTCTAAAAATGGCCCGCGAAGGCCTTCGTCGCGATCTGGCCAAGGCGCTACACCAAGCGGCCAGCAGCCGCGAGATCGTGCGCTGCCCTGGTTTGCGCGTCAAAACCAACGGACACTTCACCTCTGTCAACCTGACGGTTTGCCCGGTGCCGGTAAGCACAGCCGCAACGCTTTCGTCACCGGCATCACCCAAAGCACCTGGAGCGCTTGCCTTGCCAGCGCCAGCGGGTGCCTATCTGTACCTCGCCATTCTTGAGGACGTGCCGGAACCGGTACCCATGCAGCAGGCAGCTGTGCCGGTTAACGCCGAAGGTATTGCCCTTACATCAGGTGCTGACTCCGATGCCGAGCATCGGATCGCAGAACTACTGAACGAATTGCGCACCAAGGACGAATATCTGCAGAGCACTCATGAGGAGCTGGAGAGCTCGAACGAAGAGCTCAAGTCATCGAACGAAGAAATGCAGTCGGTCAACGAGGAGTTGCAATCGACCAACGAAGAGATGGAAACCTCCAAAGAGGAATTGCAGTCGGTCAACGAGGAGCTGAACACCGTCAATACTGAGCTACAGACCAAAGTCGCCGATCTGTCGCGGGTTAATAATGACATGAACAACCTGTTGGCCGGTACTGGCATTGGCACCGTGTTTGTTGACCATCAGTTACGCATACTTCGCTTCACCCCCGCTGCCAGCGCTATCATCAACTTGATCCTGAGCGACATTGGCAGACCGGTTAGCCATATCGTTTCCAATATGGTCGGCTATGACAGCCTTGTAGCTGATGTACGAGAGGTGCTGACATCGCTGGCGCCCAAAGCCCTAGAGGTGCAGACCACCAACGGCAAATGGCACACCATGCGTATCCTGCCTTATCGCACGCTCGACAATGTGATTGAAGGTGCGGTGATCTCGTTTATCGACATCACCGACACGGTGCAGACGCGAGAGGCATTACACAAAGCGAACGAACTGCTACGCCTGGCAGTGGTTGTCCGCGACGCACACGATGCCATTACGGTGCAGGATCTGAGCGGTCGCATCCTCGCCTGGAACCCGGGTGCCGTCAGGATGTACGGCTGGACTGAAACCGAGGCGTTGCAGATGAATGTGCGGCAACGAATCCCTGAGGAATTGCGTGACAAGGCCCTCGCCACACTGCGACAACTGAGCCAAGATGAAGTGCTGGAACCTTACCGTACCCAACGGATCAACAAACAAGGCGCGGTCATGGCGGTCTCGATAATTTCCACTGCATTACTGGATGAGTCCGGTGAAATGTATGCCATTGCAACCACGGAACGGACGATGGGTGGGGCCGCGTAGTGACTGACAAAAAGGACAATGTCGCTTCGGCAAACTCGCCCCAGGCGATGCGACGACAAGCAGAAGCACGCTTGCTGAACAAAGCCGCCCCCATGCGGGAAAACATCGAGTCCCTGTCGCCGGAACAAACACGGCAGATGCTGCACGAATTGCAGGTGCACCAGATTGAACTGGAGATGCAGAACGAGGAATTGCGTGATGCGCAGGTAGCGCTGGACTTCGAGCGAGCGCGTTACTTCGACCTCTACGACTTGGCGCCGATAGGCTACTGCACCATCAGCGAAGAAGGGCTGATCATGCAGGCCAACCTCAGCATCGCCAACCTGCTGGGCACCACCCGCAGCGAACTGCTCAAGCAGCGATGGACCCGGTTCATCCACAAAGACGACGCGGACCTCTACTATTTACAAAGAAAAAAATTGCTTGAAACCGGTGAGCCGCAGTCATGCGATTTGCGGATGATCAAGAAAGACGGCACTCAGTTCTGGGGTCAGTGGGCTGCCACCCTTGCGCCGGTGGCTAATGGCAAGCTTGAGTTGCGTACCGTACTCAGCGACATCTCGGTGCGAAAGAGCGCCGAGCAGGCGCTAAAGGAAATTGGCGAGCACTATCACACTTTATTCAACTCGATTGATGAGGGCTTTTGCGTCATCGACATGATATTTGACGAGCACGGCACGCCGGTCGATTACCGCTTTTTGGAGTTGAATCCGAGTTTCGAAAAGCAGTCTGGCTTGCATCAGGCCTTAGGCAAGCGGATACGTGAACTCGTCCCGAATCTGGACACGCATTGGTACGAAATGTACGGCAAGGTCGCGTTGACCGGCGAGCCGTTTCACCTCTTAGGCCAGGTCCACGAAATGGACGGCCGCTGGTTCGACTTGCGTGCGTCCCGGATGGGCGGCCCGGATAGCCGCAGAGTCGCCGTCCTGTTCAATGATTCCAGCGAGCGCATGCATACCGAAATCGCACTGCGCGAGGCCAAGGAAGTCGCGGACAAGGCCAACCGCGCCAAATCGGAGTTCTTGTCCAGCATGAGCCACGAACTGCGTACGCCACTCAATGCGATCCTTGGTTTTGCCCAACTTATCGAAGCCGGGTCTCCGCCGCTGACCGCCATCCAGAAGCGCAATGTCGATTACATTCTCAAGGCTGGGTGGTACTTACTGACGCTGGTTAACGAAATTCTTGATCTTGCGGTGGTCGAGTCTGGCACGCTCTCGCTGTGCATGGAGGCGGTGCCGCTGGACGAGGTCATGCGGGAGTGCCAGGTAATGCTGGAACAACAGGCACGAACGCGTGGAATAAGCATGTCCTTTCCGCCGTTTGACGCTCCGTGCCACATTTCTGCGGACTGGAACCGGCTGAAGCAGGTACTGAGCAACCTGCTTTCCAATGCCATCAAATACAACAGGCCGGACGGATCGGTGGTCGTGGACTGGGCGCTAAACACGGCGGGTCGAATTCGCATCAGTGTCACCGACACCGGGGACGGATTGTCAGCAGACAAACTGTCCCAGCTTTTTCAGCCATTCAATCGTCTCGGCAAGGAAACTGGCACGGAGCAAGGCACGGGTATCGGCCTGGTGGTATCCAAACGGGTCGTCGAAATGATGGGCGGCGCCATCGGCGTGCAAAGCACCGTCGGGAAAGGCAGTGTGTTCTGGGTTGAATTGGATCTGGCGCCTGATCCAGAACCGGTCGCCGCCACCATCCAAACCACGGCAGTCGCCCTGCTGCCCGGTCACATCGACACGCCGTTGCACACCCTGCTCTACGTCGAGGACAACCCGGCGAACTTGGCGCTGGTGGAGGCGATCATCTCGAGTCGGCCCGATATTCGCTTACTGACGGCGACCGATGGCGACAGCGGAATTGAGATCGCCCGTGCGATCCTTCCCGATGTCATTCTGATGGACATCAACCTGCCGGGCATCAGCGGGATCGAAGCAATGAAGATTCTGGCACAAGACCCGGTAACTGAGCGCATCCCTGTGGTTGCGCTCAGCGCCAATGCCATCGCCAGCGACATCGAGCACGGCCTTGGGGCAGGGTTCTTCCGCTACCTCACCAAGCCGATTAAGATCAACGAGTTCATGGATACGCTGAATACTGCACTGGAATTTTCGCTCTCGGCAGTGAGCCGCACAAGCAAAAGGGAACAGCCATGAAGGTTTCGGAATCCGACATTTTTAATGCCAGCATCCTGCTGGTGGATGATCAGCAAGACAATATCGACCTGCTCAGGCAATTGCTGGGCGACGCGGGCTACACGCACGTAACTTGGACCATGAATCCGCAGGAAGTCTGCGTGCTGCATCGCAAGAACCGCTACGACCTGATCCTGCTCGACCTGCAGATGCCCGACATGGACGGGTTTCAGGTCATCGAAGCGCTCAAAACCAACGACGTGGACGGCTATCTGCCGGTGCTGGTGATCACGGCCCAACCCGGCCATAAGCTGCGCGCCTTGCAGTGCGGCGCCAAGGATTTCATCAGTAAACCCTTCGATCTCGTTGAAGCCACGACGCGCATCCGCAATATGCTGGAAGTACGGTTGCTGTACAAAAAATTGGAGAACTACAACAAGGTTTTAGAGGACACCGTGCAGGAGCGAACCGCCGAACTACGCGAAAGCGAAGCCCGCTTTCGCAGCTTGACCGAGCTGTCCTCCGACTGGTACTGGGAACAAGACGAGAACGGACACTTCACCAAGGTGTCAGGCCCGGCACTGGAAATGCTCGGCATTCAGGTAGAGCCGCTGTCGGCAGAGTCACCCGGTGTTCGGGTGGCAGGCTGGGACGAGGCGGAGCGAGAGACCTTGCACGCGGCCATTGCCGCGCGACAACCCTTCCTTGATTTCATTCTCAATCGCGTCAATGGCGATGGCTCGCGACAACAGTTTCGCGTCAGTGGCGAACCTATGTTCGATCGATTCTGTACCTTCATTGGTTACCGCGGCGTCGGCGTGGAAATCTTGGCAAATAGACACGGGCACGCGCTGAAAAGTCGATGATGTCATCTTGCTCAAGAACCACTCAAAGCCGCCCGATGCAAAACCGTTTGCTGGCTGCGCTGCCCGACGCTGACTTCGAGTTAGTGGCGGAACATTTGGAGTTGGTTTCGCTGAAAGTCGGCGAAATGCTTTATGGACCCAACCGACAATTTCAATATGCCTACTTCCCCACGACCGCGATCGTTTCGCTGCACTACTTGACCGAGTCTGGTGCGTCGTGCGAAGTCGCAGGGGTCGGCAATGAAGGCGTTGTCGGGGTTTCGCAGTTCATGGGCGGAAATACAACGGCAAGCTCCACTGTTGTGCACACAGCGGGGCATGCTTACAGACTGGAACACAGCTTACTCAAACGAGAATTCGAGCGCGCCGGGGAGCTACAGCGTTTGTTGCTGCTCTATACGCAGGCGTTGATAACACAAATGAGTCAGACCGTCGTCTGCACCCGGCATCATTCGATAGAGCAACAATTTTGCCGCTGGCTGTTGCTGACGCTTGATCGATTACCTTCAAACGAGCTGTTGATGACGCAGGAAATGGTCGCCAGCATGTTCGGTGTGCGCCGCGAATCCATTACTGACGCTGCGGGCAAATTACAGCGTGCAGGATTTATCAGTTATCGCCGTGGCCAAATTTCTGTACTCAACCGGGCAGGGCTAGAGGCCGGTGCCTGTGAATGTTACGCCGTGGTCAAGAAGGAACTGAGCCGCCTGTTGCCCGATAAGCGTGAAACTCACTAAGCTCGTCGCAGCGTGACTTAGGCTTCCTCGCGCGCAATTCTCACAAGCTCTTGTGCAATATCCTCGGGTGACAAAACAAAATCGATACAGCCACTTTCAATGGCGCTCTCCGGCATATCCGGTTGACGCGCGGTACTGAGCTTCTGCGCGATAGTTATACCGCCTACTTGTTGAATGCCGCATAGGGCCGCAGCCCCATCACCATCGTAGCCAGAGACAATCACAGCCACTAATTTGCCGTCCCAGCAACGGGTCAGGGAGCGCAGAAAGACCGTAATCACATCCGGCCAGCCCCGTGGTTTGGATATCGGTTCTAGACGGAATTCTCCATCATCAACATGCAAATCCCGATTCGCCGGGATAATAAATACACGATTGGGTTCAATGCTTAAATTATCCGTGATCAGATCGACCGGCATACTGGTGTATTTGGGAAGGATTTCATGCAGCTGGGTAGGCATGGTGCGCATGTGATTAACAATCACGATCGCCACCCCCATGTCGGCCGGAAGATTCTGCAACAGCCGAATATAAGCCTCGAGACCGCCTGCCGAACCGCCGACGCAGACGATGGGAAACGATTTCACCACGGCGCTCAGTACTGTCGCATCCCGTACAGCCGTTGCTGGTTCGTGCTTTCCAAAGGAAGCCGACGAGTCTGAGAGGTCTTGCTGATCTTTGATTCGCTTGTTCATGAAAGCCTCCTTTGCAATAAGCCACTCGTGCAGCGTTAGACCAAACGCAAAATGATTTTACTAGTCTTCATCACACACACCGTACGGTAGCCAACATAAGGCTTGGCTGGCGATACACTATTGGTGACCAGCAAGGGAAAGGCATGATCAGTGTCGAGAGCATTCTTGGGGAGTGTAGTGTTTTTGGATCGAACTGAACCTGAAAACACAAGCGCAAATTGATAATAATGCCATCGATTCAATGGCAATTGATTCGTTGCAAGTTCAAGCTGATACAGCGCCATGTACCTTGCTTTATGTAGAAGGCAAGCCGGCTAGTTTAATGTTGATAACGGAGTTAATCTCACGTCGGCTTTATATCAAATAGCGATATCACCGTAATGAAAATTCTCAATGAAAATGCTGCAACCGCAGCTATTGCGTAGATCGCACCAAGCGCTAATGCAATGGCTAAAGATTGCGTGTTTTGATCGTATCAAACGTGCCAATGCATATCGTTCGATATCACTCTCGATTCTGGTGAGGTACCGGACGGTTGTTTACGTGTCCTGCCGCACAAACAGTTGATTCCAATGTCGCAAAGATAACAATTTAATTAAAAATTATCTTAGCTCTTTTGCTGTATAACATAGCAAGCAGTGCGTTGAGCTTGTCTTTACGGCACGCTAATTTTCCGTATTGCCAGACACTTTCCAGAAAACCGACAGTACCCGCAATGGGTAACGGCTTCACTATTGGGGGCAATGTTCAAATGGCAAATATGATTTCCGATTTACGGCTTCAATTGGTACCGGTGGTAACCGGAATTTATCGGGCTTGCTTAAGCCCGTGGGAAACACGTCAATGAAAGCCAGCCATACAGCTCTTGCCTCGCTACTTTTAGCCATACTCATGGTAATCGCCGCCGGCGTTGTGGCAACTTCATCTTTCAGACAGATTGAGCAAGCCACTGAAGCGCAACAACATGCGGTTGATGTAATAAACGATGCCGATGCTTTGCTATCAGAATTGAAAGACGCTGAAACAGGTTCCCGTGGCTATTTGTTAACAGGTAATGAAAGCTTTCTAGAGGACTATCTAGCTGTCCGCGATAGCGTTCCTCGCCGTCTGAAAACATTGCGCCAAATTACCACGATTCCCTCAGCGCAAAAACATTTGGCAGCCTTGGCACCACTGATAGACGCCAAATTGAAACATATATCGCGTGGCATTGAGTTAAGGCGCAGTCAGGATATTGCGGGCGCAATAGCTACCGTAAGAAGTGGAGAAGGCAAACGCTTGATGGATTCTATTCGCTCCGAGATGCGTGCTTTTGTCTCGATACAGCAAGCAAGCCTGGCACAGCGCGAAGCCAATTCCAAAAGAAAAATGCGCTATCTGTTCAATGTGGTCATAGCTACGGCCGCTTTATGCTTGTTATTTGCAATTGCTTTTCTTTATTTGAACTTCCAACGTAGTCAGCAACGCCTAAAGAATCTGGTTCATCTCGAAACACTGAAGTTGCTTGAGACTCAAGAGCAGACCAATAGCCAATTACTGGAAGCAAACCTCACCTTGCTAACTAGCGAGGAAAAACTGGCGGTGACGCTCAACTCGATTGGTGATGCTGTTATTGCGACAGATCCTCATGCCTGCATTACATTGCTCAACCCTATTGCAGAACAGCTCACAGGGTGGACCCAGGCAGAAGCCAGCGGTCGTAAAATTGATGAGGTTTTTATTATCATCAATAAACAAACCCGTCACGCAGCCACCATACCGGTCAATGAAACTTTAGAGAATGGCACTATTGTCGGCTTGGCTAATCACACGGTATTGATAAGCAAAGATGGCACCGAGCGAGATATTGCTGACAGCTGTGCACCCATACGCGATCGCGATGGTCGCGTACTGGGTGCTGTATTGGTGTTCCGAGATGTGACTAATAACTACGCAATAGAACAGGCCTTGCATGACAGTTCCGCATTGGTTCAAACAGTTCTCAACACAGTAGCAGACGGTATTATTACCCTGCGTGCGCGCGGTGGCATTGTTGAAAAAGTGAATCCGGCAGCAGAGCTAATGTTTGGCTACACGGCTAAAGAATTTTTCGGAAAAAATATCGGTGTGCTGGTCCCGGAGCTTAACCATGACCAGCTTAATGGTTCACTTGAGTATTACAAAGCCAGCGATGAAGCGCGCGCAAGTGGTTTAGGGCGCGAAGTAAATGGCAGACGCAAGGATGGCAGCATTTTTCCGATGGAAATTGCGGTCAGTGAAATGTTGCTGGGCGGTGAGCGTTACTTCACTGGTATTTTGCGCGACATAAGCGTGCGTAAAAAAGCGGAAATAGAACTGCTTAAAGCCGGAGCTTTACAAAGCGCCATTTTCAATAGTGCCAATTTTTCCAGCATTGCCACCGACGCCAAAGGCGTCATTCAGATTTTCAACGTAGGTGCTGAACGCATGCTCGGCTACACCGCTGCCGAAGTGATGAACCAAATAACGCCCGCAGACATATCCGATCCGCATGAGCTGGTCGCACGCGCACAAACCTTGAGCGTCGAACTTTCTAGACCGATTACCCCAGGTTTCGAGGCCTTGGTATTCAAAGCTTCGCGCGGCATCGAAGACATTTACGAGCTGACCTATATTCGTAAAGATGGTAGTCGTTTTCCGGCCGTGGTTTCGGTCACGGCACTTCGCGATGAACAAGAAAAAATTATCGGATATCTTTTGATCGGTACCGACAACACTGCACGCAAACAGGCGGAAGCTGCACTGCATAAAGCCGGTGCTTTGCAGAATGCCATTTTCAATAGCGCAAATTTTTCGAGTATTGCCACCGACGCCAAAGGCGTTATTCAAATTTTCAACGTCGGCGCTGAACACATGCTCGGCTATAGCGCTGCCGAAGTGATGAACAAAATTACACCTGCCGATATTTCAGATTCTGCAGAAGTTATTGCACGTGCAGAAGCTTTGAGCATTGAACTTTCTACATCGATTGCTCCGGGCTTCGAAGCTCTGGTATTCAAAGCTTCCCGCGGCATCGAAGATATTTACGAGCTGACTTATATTCGTAAAGATGGCAGCCGTTTTCCGGCAGTAGTCTCGGTCACGGCCTTGCGGGACGGGCAAGAAAATATCATTGGCTATTTGCTGATTGGCACCGACAACACAGCACGTAAGCAGGCCGAAGCGGCACTTCACAAAGCCGGTGCTTTGCAGAACGCTATTTTCAATAGTGCCAATTTTTCCAGTATTGCCACCGACGCCAAAGGCGTCATTCAAATTTTCAACGTTGGTGCCGAGCGCATGCTCGGCTATACCGCAGCCGATGTAATGAACAAGATTACGCCTGCCGATATTTCTGATTCTGAAGAAGTAATTGCCCGTGCCGATGTCTTGAGCCACGAACTGGGCACGTCGATTACACCGGGTTTCGAGGCCTTGGTATTCAAAGCCTCCCGCGGTATTGAAGACATTTACGAGCTGACCTATATTCGTAAAGACGGCAGTCGTTTTCCGGCCGTGGTCTCGGTCACTGCACTCCGCGATGAACAAGAAAACATTATCGGCTATCTTTTAATCGGTACCGACAACACTGCACGCAAGCAGATTGAGGCCGAACAAAGAAAGCTTGATCAACGCCTGCGTGACCAACAGTTTTATACGCGCTCGCTAATCGAATCTAATATTGATGCGCTTACAACGACCAATCCTTCGGGCATTATTACCGACGTCAACAAGCAGATGGAAGTATTGACTGGCTGCACTCGTGACGAGTTGATTGGAGCGCCGTTCAAGAAATTCTTCACCAATGAAGAGCTGGCCGATGCAGGCATTAAACGGGCGTTGAGCGAAAACAAGATCACTAATTATGAGCTGACTGCACGGGCGTGGGACGGAAAAGAAACCGTAGTGTCGTTTAACGCCACCACTTTCTATGATCGTGAAAGGACCTTGCAAGGCGTGTTCGCTGCAGCACGCGACATAACAGAACGCAAACTGCTTGATCACTCACTTGAGGAAACCAATATTGCGCTGGTCGCTGCCAAGTCAGCCGCTGAAAAAGCTAATCTTGCGAAATCCGATTTTCTTTCCAATATGAGCCATGAATTGCGTACGCCGCTTAACGCTATTCTGGGGTTTGCCCAACTAATAGATTCCGGCACACCTATCCCGACGCCGCCACAACAGCGTGGTATTCAGCAAATTCTCCAGGCAGGTTGGTATTTGCTGGATCTCATCAATGAAATTCTGGACCTTGCATTGATCGAGTCTGGCAAGTTGTCGCTTTCACTCGAGCCGGTATCTTTCGCCAAGCTTATTCACGAATGCCAAGACATGATAGCCAACCAGGCGCAAAAGCGGGGGATTAGCGTGATCTTTCCGCAGTTTGAAGCAAAGCACTTTGTTCAGGCTGATCGAACCCGACTGAAACAAGCTCTAATTAATCTGCTCTCCAATGCGATGAAATATAACAAGGTGAATGGAACGGTCGAGGTAAGTTATCAATTGACTTCGCCTGAACGCATTCGTATTTGTGTCAAAGACAGCGGACAAGGCTTGTCGCCTGAAAAGTTGTCACAACTTTTTCAGCCGTTTAATCGTCTGGGACAAGAATCGAAAGACGAGGAGGGCACCGGCATCGGTTTGGTGGTGAGTAAGCAACTCGTCGAGCTTATGGGCGGCATTATCGGCGTCGAAAGTGTCGTTGGCGAGGGTAGTATTTTTTGGATCGAACTGAACATCACTGTTGAAGCACAACTCGACATCAGTACTATCGAGTTAAAGGCGATTGACTCCTTGGAAATTCAAGGTGAGGCAGCGCCATACACTTTGCTTTATGTAGAGGATAACCCGGCTAATCTATTGTTGATAGAAGAGCTAATCTCACGTCGGCTTAATATCAAACTTCTCACGGCACGAGATGGACATGAAGGAATTGAAATTGCTCGTACAGCCTTGCCCGACGTTATTTTGATGGACATCAATCTGCCGGGTATTAGCGGTATCACCGCGATGAAAATTCTAGCTGACAACGCCGCAACTGCGGATATTCCGGTGATCGCACTGAGCGCTAATGCAATGCCTCGCGATATTGAAAAAGGTTTGGAGGCTGGATTCTTCAGGTACCTCACAAAACCAATCAAAGTGGATGAATTCATGGTTACTTTGGATGAGGCGCTGCTGTTTTCAAAAAGCGAATTGGTGTTGACTCAGGATGAGAAAAAGCTTGATTAGTCCAAGCAAAGATAATCACGTGGCGTGCTTGAGATTGTAAGCATCGTAGGGAATGCGCACGCGACCGGTTTCCCAATTCTGTAAAGTGCGTTCGGATAACTGTAGTAATATTGACTAATTCTGTGCAGCTTGTCACAAGACCATAAAAAGACTATATTTGGTCTCGTTCAAACATCAGGAATACGGCCATGCGCTACTCATCTCAAGTCAAGCCGATCAGCTATTTGAAAGCCAATGCGGCCGAGGTTCTAGCGCATATTGCCGAGCATCGCGAGCCGATGGTGATCACGCAAAACGGTGAAGCCAAGGCTGTGCTTCAAGATGTGGCATCGTTCGAGGAAACCCAAGAAACGCTGGCACTGTTGAAGATCTTAGCTCTGGGTAATCAGGACGTTGCAGCTGGCAAGCTCAAACCGGTAGCTGACGTCGTAGCCCGACTGCGCATCAAACGTGCAACTGCCTGATGACTAGCGCGATCCCTAATTTACAGGTTCTGCTCACCCAGGGTGCTGAGCAGGACTTGGAGGCTATCTATGATTACATTGCCGAGTACGATTGTTTTGCCAATGCCAACCACGTATTGGATCAGCTGATGAATGTCGTGGAAAAGCTGTTGCAGTTCCCGGAGCGTGGCAGTTATCCGAAAGAACTTTCCGCGCTGGGCATTAAAGAGTACCGCCAAACCTCGTTTAAACCGTATCGCGTGATCTACCGAGTCACGGGCAGCCAAGTGATCATCTACCTGATTGCAGATGGCCGACGGGATATGCAATCTTTGCTGGCACGAAGGCTTCTTGGTGTGTAAACGCCTTGCAGGCCTACCCTTGACTTCGCATAATGTATATTATGTAAAATAAAGCAATTACTGAGCTTATATGGTCGCCTACGATACTTGAGCCTGTCTTTTTAAATCTATCGCGGCGTACGCGCGTTCCAGAGCTGTGCTCAAGTTATCCATTATCACTGGCTTGCTGATGAAGTCATCCATGCCGGCGGCCAACAATCTGCCGCGACTGTCACCCAGTACATGAGCCGTAATGGCAATGATGTAAGGCGAGCAGTTTTCGTAAGCCGCGTCGTTACGAATTCGCGATGCTGCTTCCATGCCATCCATCAATTGCTGCTTCCATGCCATCCATCAATGGCATTTCGACATCCATCAAAATAATGTCATAGCTTTGCGTTTTTAGAGCTTCCAATACTTCTTTTCCATTATTGGCAAGCATGGCTGTCAAACCCAGAGACTCTAGCTGGAGCAATAATAGTGTCTGGTTTATTTCGTTATCTTCTGCGAGCAAGATGCGAACATTGGTGTTTTTAAATTTATTTCTAATATTGTTTGATGACACTGCCGGTGGCGATAACTCGCTGGTTCTGTATCGTGCATTACGTGTAAGTACTTGCCACTTAGTAGAAGTTACGTACAGGCTTTTGCATGGCACTTCATTAAGTACATGGCTTACAATCAGCGCTTGACAATAACAAGTACAGAACATGGACGCCCCGTTTGAACTGTTACTCCGTCTAGACACTCCTTTGCACAAATTCCTGTTGCAGGTATTGGTCGTGTTAGCTATAGCAAAACTGGCCGGGCGTTGCATGCGGCTGATACATCAACCTGCAGTGATTGGTGAAATGATCGCAGGCATACTGCTTGGGCCCTCCTTATTCGGCTGGGTATTTCCGTCGATACATGGCTGGCTGTTTCCTGCCAAGGGTTTTTCCAGCCTGGGTCATATTAGTCAATTAGGTGTGCTGATTTTTATGTTCACTGCCGGTGCCGAATGGGATATGTCGCGTTTGCGGGAAAGATTCAAATCAACCGTTTTTATCAGTCAAAGTGGCATGGTATTTCCATTCCTGATTGGGCTTTGCTTGGCGAGCTTTCTCTATGCCAACTATGCGCCATCAGGTGTTAGTCAATTTGATTTCAGTCTATTTATTGGTATTTCGCTTTGCGTGACGGCATTTCCGGTGCTTCTAAGAATAATTGATGATCGCGGTTACAAAGGCAGCGAAATTGCGCTCATCGCCATCGCATGTGCTGCTATTGCCGATGCCAGTGCATGGGCCTTACTGGGAATAATTATTGCAACAGTGCAATCGCAAAGTATTAGCAGTGCCTTAATATGTGCCACCACTGCCCTCGCCTACGCTTGGTTATTGGTAGTACCGGCACGACGTGTGATTGCAAAGCAAGCTATCAATGAAAAAGATTATTCTGCTTGGCTGGTGATTCTCGTCATTGCGGTATTAGCCAGTGCCATGGTTACCGAATTAATTGGCCTACATTTATTATTCGGTGCATTCCTGGCCGGCATTGCGGTATCGTCCAATCAAGCGTTACGCCGCATTATTGAAGAAAAAGTCGAACCCTTCGCCGGTGCATTATTGCTGCCATTATTTTTTGCACAGACCGGATTGAATACTCGCATCGACATGCTCAGCGGACAAGAATGGCTGCTATGTTTAGTCATTACTATTCTTGCCACGCTCGGCAAACTTGGTGGCACCAAGTTGGCAGCGCGGATAAGTGGCTTATCAAAACCCGACTCATGGCGATTAGGTGCATTGATGAATACGCGCGGTTTGATGGAACTGATTGTGTTGGCAATCGGCCTTCAGTTGGGCCTGATTAGTGAAAGCCTCTACGCCATTTTGGTATTGGTCGCCATTATTACCACCATTATGACTGGGCCAATGCTTGGCTTGATTGATCGTTTCGCCAAACCAATCCGCTAATTCATTGATCAGAAGAAATATTTTTCCAGCTTTGATGTCTGGCGTTATCGGGTAAACCCTGCGTTTCAATATTCATGGCCACCTCACTTGCCAATGCAATAACGTAATCAGGGCATTGCCAGCTCTGCACGTTTGCATGTTCACCCTCAGAAACCAAGACCGGCGATTGAGCTCGTGAAACTTCAAACTTTAAACCAACGCCATATTGTTTAGCCGCACTTTCTTTTAATGTCCAATGCAAATAAAAATTCCGTTTTAAATCTTCGGCATTACAAGATTTTAGAAAACTAATTTCGGCAGCGGAAAAAACATGGCTAGCGATGGCAATGAAGTCACGTTGCTTGCTGAAAGTTTCAATATCAATACCAATCGGTGCACTAGAAATTGCAGCGGAAATGTAATCGCCAGAATGGCTAATCGAAACAAAAACTTCTTGCCGTGAATCGGCATTACACTTCAAACGACGAAGGTTTTCTGCGTCTTGGTAATAAGTCCAGTCATGCGGTAGATTGTGGAAAACACGACTGGCCATCCTACGAATCAGATAATGCCCTGACAAAAATTGCAGTTTTCTGTTCGATGAAGTGATTGACTCATAGCGAGCAAGCTCGCCATCACTTAACCAATACAGATTGCTGGAATCAAATTCCGCGTTCAGCTCGCCAGTATTGGCGATTTGAACGAGAGCAAGCTGATTTAAGCCCTGATTATTTGCCGGCCAATGTGGCATAGCGGCCTTTTAATGCAACGCCCGACATCATAGCCCCAGCATGGCATTCGTATTGACTGGCATTTTTATATTCGACTTTCTTGTAGTAACTAACGATGCCAGTCACCGCATTGGCACCACGTGCTTTCGCACTTTCTTGAAGCGTTATCAAGGCCGATAACATCACCCATTTACAGGCTTCTTCTTTGCTTTTACCGAAGGCATTAGACTTTTTATTGGTAACGTCTTCTTCCATGGATTTCAATACTCTCGGCGTGCTTTGCCCGGCAAAATAAAATTTGACCGACCCATCCAGTTTGCCGCTTGAAAAACTGGAATCCAGAACATCTTTGACATCGAGATGCAATATCTTATCACCGGCAATAACGGAAAAACTGGAGGTGGCAAGTAATACAAACAAGCTTTTAGTGATAATACGTTTCATGACAATCCCGATCATTATGGTTCCTATAAATGAATTAATTACATATAGCGTTTAAAAATTAGCGAAGTATTAATTCCACCGAAGGCGAAATTATTACTCATGATATATTCCGCTTCCAAATCACGGCCGCTGCCCATGATGTAGTCCAGGGCGCCGCAACGTGGATCGACTTCGTCAAGATTTACCGTCGGTGCAAACCAGTTTGTTCGCATCATTTCAACGCTCGCCCAGGCTTCAAATGCACCACAGGCGCCGAGTGTGTGGCCGGTGTAGCTTTTCAAGGAACTAATCGGCATGCGTTCACCAAACACCCTATGCGTTGCTGTGGTTTCGGCGATATCACCATGATCAGTCGCGGTGCCGTGTGCATTGACATAGGCAATGGCGTCAGCCGGTAGATTGGCATCAAGCAAAGATAAACGCATGGCCTGCGCCATGGTGTCGGCATTGGGTTGTGTGACATGGCGACCGTCACTATTGGTACCAAAACCAAGTACTTCGGCATAAATTTTTGCGCCGCGGGCTAAGGCGTGTTCAAGTTCTTCGAGTACCAATGTACTGGCACCCTCGCCCACCACTAGACCATCGCGTTTGCTGTCGAAGGGGCGCGGTGTAAGCTGTGGATTATCGTTATTCGTGCTGGTGGCAAACAAGGTGTCGAACACGGTTGCACCGGTGACATCAAGTTCTTCGGCACCACCAGCCAGCATGATGGTTTGGCGTCCGGCCTTGATGGTTTCATAGGCATAACCAAGGCCTTGGCTGCCCGATGTGCAAGCACTCGAGGTAGTGATAATACGTCCGGTGATGCCAAAGAAAACGCCGATATTCACTGGCGCGGTATGGCTCATCATTTTGATATAGGTGGTGGCATTGATATATTGGGTATTTTTTTCGGCCAGTGTTCTTCCGAAATCTCCCATCGATTCTGGTGTGCCCGCTGAAGAACCATATGAAATACCAACGCAACCAGATTTCAAAATAGGATCATTCAATAGGCCTGCATCTTCAAGCGCTAATTCGGTTGCACGTGTTGCCATCAGGGCGACACGGCCCATGCTGCGTGTTGATTTACGATTGTAATGCTCGGGCAATTCAAAAGGTGCCGCAGGAACCCCTAAACGTGTGTTCAAACCTTTGTATTCCCCCCATTCCGGAAATTGACGCACGGCATTACGTTTTTCCCGCAAGCGTGCATGCACGGTTTCCCAGTCATGTCCCAAAGGGCTTAAATTCCCTGCTCCAGTAATCACTACGCGGCGCATTAAATTAATCCTCCATTGATGGAAATGACTTGGCGCGTAATGTATGACGCTTGTTCGGAAATCAGGAATGACACTAAAGCGGCGACTTCATCGGCACTGCCCATGCGTCGCAAGGGAATCATTTTGATGGCTTCATCGGCAACTTCCTGGCTCACCATGTCGGTATCGATTAACCCTGGTGCCACGCAGTTCACGGTAATGTCGCGCTTGGCGAGTTCAAGCGCCAATGATTTTGATGCCGCAATAATGCCGGCTTTCGCTGCACTGTAATTGGTTTGGCCACGATTACCGGCAATACCCGATACCGATGCTAGGGTAACAATGCGTCCAGGTTTTTTTCTGCGGACCATCGGCATAACCAGTGGCTGCAATACATTGTAGAAACCATCAAGATTGGTATGGATAACGCTATCCCATTCTTCGCCGGTCATGGCCGGGAATGCATTGTCTTTTGCAATGCCGGCATTGCATACCACACCATAATAAGCGCCATGGGTTTCGACGTCTTGCAATAAACATCGTGAAGATTCGGCACGATCGGCAATATCAAAACTTAATGTACGAGCTTGCACACCGAAGCTGCGAATTTCTGTACACACTTGTTCGGCTTCTTCAATGCGGCTACGACAATGCACGACGATGTTGTAACCATCTCTCGCCAATCGCAATGCAATGGCACGGCCAATACCTCGGCTTGCGCCGGTCACTAAAACGGTTAAATCTTTCATGCTGGATTACTCGTTAAAAATTCTGAGGCATTCGGTGGTTCGTAAACCGACAAACTGGCAGTAGCAATTTCAGTGTCACCGTCCAGTATTTTGCAACTAAACATACCCAAGCCATTGTCTGCGAATAATTCGCAGTGTGCATGAATAATCAAACGCTGACCGATAGTGAAATATTCGTGCTTGCATTCGTACTTTCGCGTACCAAGTAAAAACCCTATTTTGATCGGTTCGTTGTTGGCTAATGCTCGACAACCGGCCCAGGTCGCAATGGCTTGCGCCATATATTCAATGCCGGCCCATGCCGGGACACCTTCATCAACCGCCAGCACATGGCTTTCACGAACCCAGGCTTCTGCGATGACGGTGTTTTCATCATGGCTTAATAAACGATCAAGCCAGCGCATGGTGTCGCGATGCGGCAGCACCTGGTCAAGCGTAATGATTTCTTTAGGCAAAATCTGAGTTAAGTTTCCACGCCCCAAACAAATTGCAGCATTGCTGCCACCAAAAGCGAAACTCTGGCTCACAATATTTTGCAGCGGGCGTGGCGATTTTTGTCCGGGCTTTACTAATTGTATCGACGGTATGCTGTTGTCACTTTGGCCGTCCCACCAATGTACCGGCAAAATATTTTCCGGATTTTGCACCAAGCTTAACCAGCATAATCCGGCTTCAATGGCGCCAGCAGCACCGAGCGCATGCCCGGTCATCGCCTTGGTCGAACTTGCCGGTGTAGTGTCGCCAAAAATAGTATTGACGACGCGGGCTTCCATTGCGTCATTTTGCAAGGTCGCGGTGCCATGCAAATTAATGTAGTCGATTTGATTGGGTTCAAGATTTGCCCGCTTTAATGTTTGCATCAAAGCACTCATCGCCCCCGCTCCGCTAGGTTCAGGAGCCGACATATGGTGTGCGTCTGAGCTCTCGCCCCAGCCAAGTAATTGCACAGGCCCGGGTTCACCACTCATGATAAACAAGGCCGCACCTTCACCAATATTGATACCTTTCCGGTTTGCAGAAAACGGATTACAAGGCTCAAGTGAAATAGATTCCAAAGCGCCAAAGCCGGCCAATGTAAAAGCACATAAAGAATCGGCACCGCCGACAATTACTACGTCGGCCAAACCGGCGTTGATTAAACGAGCTCCGGATGCCATTGCTTTCGCACTCGATGAGCAGGCAGTAGAAATCACATGACTCGGTCCGGTCACACCTAAAATATGACTGAGAAATAAAGCTGGCGTGCCGGCCTCTTGTTGCATGTAATGAAAATCTTCCGGCCACTCTGCGGCTTCAAGTTTATGTGCATGCGCCAATTCACTTTCACTGACACCTGATGTGCTGGTACCCAATACAACGGCAATTCGATCCGCACCAAAACGGTGAATAAATGAATTAATCGCCGTCTGAATTTGTGCCGATGCCGCCGCAATAAGTTGATTATTGCGGCTGCGCCAGCGTTTCTCCAAATGCGAAAGATCAGGTAGTTCGCTATTTACACTGCCAATAACAGAAGGGCGGCCAGCGGAATACTTTTCACTGACAGTCAAAGTTTCAGGCAATGAAGGGCTAAACAAGTGTTTGGCCACTTGGTCTTTATCGGCTCCCATCGAACAGACGATGCCGAGTTCATTTAGAAAAAGCTTACTCATACCAGGTTCTTTTTATTCACGCTGCCGAACAAAGTTCTACTAACACGCCTAAGCGGCGTTTGGTTTCGGCGACGTAAGGGTTTTTTAAATCCCAGGCATAACCGGCCAAAATTGCACAAATCATTTCACGCACTTCAGGCGACTGGTTTTCATGAAAAATTATTTTCTGGAAACCACCTTCGTACCAGGACTCGACGAAGCCACGGAAGGTATCGACCCCTGCACGTAAAGGCGCGCCATATTCTTTTTGCCAATCCACCGTTTCACCAGCGAATTGTTTTTTCAAACAAGCGGCAGCGAGGCTTGCCGATTTAAATGCAATGGTGACACCTGATGAAAACACCGGATCCAGGAATTCACCTGCATTACCCAGCAACACATAGTTTTTGCCCCATAAGGAATCCACATTGGCCGAGTAACCAATAATTTGACGTGCCGGTGTGTCCCACTCGGCATTTTTGAGCAATGTGGAAAGCCCCGGGTCTTCGCCAACAATGGCTTGCAAGCGTTCGGTTTCGGTGCCTTCATATTGTGCGAGGAATTCTGTTTTTGCCACGACGCCCAGCGAGCAACGACCGTTTGAAAATGGAATCGTCCAATACCAGACATCGCAATGCTCGGGATGAACGGTGACCAAAATTTTATTTCTATCGAAACTACCTAAAGGCGTATTGTCCTGGATATGGGTAAAGATCGCGCCACGGGTCGGGAAGTTGGAAGGTTTTTCCAGTTTCAATAAACGCGGCAAAATACGACCGAAGCCGCTGGCATCTAGTAAAAATTGCGCTTGCACCTGATAGATTTCGCCATCCGGCGCTTTCACGGTTACGGTGGGTAGCTCGGCTTCAACATCAATGGCAATCACTTCATGGCGATAACGAACTTCGGCACCGGCTTTTTCGGCACAGTCGGCCAGCACTTTGTCAAAATCGGCGCGTTGCACCTGGTAAGTAGTGCCCCAACCTTCCGAAAACTTTTTACGAAAATCAAAACTGGTACGTGAATCACCACGTGCAAAGGCGGCGCCGTTTTTATATTGGAAACCGGCTTCAACAACCGCTTCCAACATACCGGCGGCCTGGATGTATTCCATACTTTGCGGCAATAAACTTTCGCCAATCGAAAAACGTGGGAATAATTCTTTTTCGATAATCAATACTTGACGATCTTGTTGGCGTAAAAAACCAGCGGCAACCGAGCCTGCAGGGCCTGCACCAATAATAAGTATTTCGGTTGTTTCAGTGCGCATCAAATATTCTCTTTCTTATGGGAGGTTTGGTGTGCCGGGCTCGGCACACAAACGAAAACAAGGTGACAAGAGCCAGGACAAACCAACGCCAAACAGCATCGATAAGCCGAACGTGTGTAAAGCAGGTGTCGCCGATAAGGCGAGTAGTCCAAACGCAAGCAAAGTGCTGGCAGCGCCCAGACAAACGGCGAGCCAACTTGAAGCGTCGCTATGATGCTCAAGCAGAAAAATGCCGTAATCAACCCCGGTTCCTAGTATTAAAAAATGTGCCAACACGGTAAATAATTGAACCGGTTCGCCTAACCAAGCCGAAGCCGACAGGCTCAATAAAGCCGCCAAAACCGTCGGCAATAATGCGCGCCATGCATTGGATTTGAAGCGCCAAAATAGCGCCAATGTCACCAGCACATAACCGATGAAAAGCATTAGTGTCATTTTGCTTCGGTAGTGCGCTAGCAAGCTTGAAATTTCACCAGAACGATCCACCAATTTAACGCCTGCCATTGAACGGGTCGCATCGGCAAGTCTGGCTAGCGACTCAAATGAATTCAGACCATTGAGCATCACCACACTGCCCCACTTGCCATCAACTTCGCCCAAATACTGGGCTTGTAGTGTCTTGGTGAATTTAAGTGGTAACCAGTCTTTGAAACTAAATGCCCTCGCACTTGAAGCAGGCCGCTCAAGTGTTTCACCCAGTGATGTTGAAATGTCACTCAGTACTTTTTTCTCGATACCAGAAACCATCGCCTGATTCTCGGACTGCCGTTGTGCCGATGGCACCCAATCGCTGAGCGCGCTGTATGAGCGAATGACTTTTTGTTCCATCAAGGCATCAAGATGTGGCTTGAGAGCTTCTTCCGTCCGCAATAAATTCTCGGCGGAATTTGCCGTCACTAAAAGATATTGCGCCGGGCTTGGCAGACCCAGAATTTCGGAAATATTTTTTTGCTGATTGATCAAACTGATTGGTGAACTTTGCAGTTGACGCAAACTGTCTTCGGTATGCAGCTTTGAAAACCCGGACACAATAAACAAGACAAAAACTACTGCAATCCATTTGTGTGATTTGTGTTGCCAGTTCCAACGTGGCCAGTAACTCAAGGACTGCGAAATTTTTTCCGATAAGAAACTACGCGCCGATGCTTGCTTATCCAAAAACGGAAACCAGCAAACAACCGTCAAAAATGCAGCAGATAAACCTGCCGCAGAAAACACCGCCATTTGTTGCAGGCCCGGCAATGGCGCCATACCCAAACTTAGATATGCCAAGGCACTCGTGATAAAAGCGAGCCACATGCCGGGCAAGAGGTAGCGCATCATCGGCAAGGGTTTGATCTCGGGGTTGCCTTGTCGGCTTGAAAAATAATGGATGCCATAGTCTTCAGCTACGCCCACTAAGCTTGCACCAAATACCAAGGTGAGTAGATGCACTTTTCCGAAAATTAAAGCCGTCACACTAATGCCCGCCGCCACACCAATCAAAAGCGAAGTCGATACCAGAATGAGCGGACGAACTTTCATGAAGGCAAAAAACACCAGCAACATAACCGCCGCCAGCGAACCGTAACCGATGGTATTAATTTCCCAGTTGGCTCTAACTGCCGCCGCTTCTGCATGCAATGGCACACCAGCATTGAGAATTTCGATATCGGGGTGCGAGCGCTTGGCATCGGCACCTGCCGATTCAAGCAGCTGCTTCAAATGGGCGACACCGTCAAGTCGAAATGCGGATAACTCACTGTCATATTGTAAAATCACCCAGTTTTTATCGCGGCCTTGTGTCACCAGTAGTCCGTCTTCTTGTGTCACGCCATCACCTAAGCGGGCTTGCCACCAGTCCGCCGAGAGCGCTAACGGGTCTGATATCCAATTGCTTAAACCGCTTGAGGCACCGACGCTATATAGGCGCTCCATGCTTGATTGTTGCAAACTCTCCGAACTAGTTTGTTCAAGCATTTTTTTTTGTTGCGGGCTTAATAAGTGATCTCGATAACGCGCATAAAAATCCAGCGCTGCCTGGGTGTCGTCTTCCGACATTTCTTGTGCGCGTAATAAACCGGTAGATTTTTTAATACGAGCATCAAAAATCAACGCGGCCGATTTGGCAGCTTCCGAATCTTTACTACCGATCAAAACAACCACATGGCCGGTCGCCACTTTCGCCATATTGGCATTGGCAAGAGATTCCAAAACATCATGTTTTGTATTTGGCAGCAAGGCCATCACATCGCTATCGAGATTATTGGAACGCCAAAACTGCAGTTGATGAAAACACAAAGCCAATACAAGGACCGACCACACGATGGCCAATGCCAACTCTATTCGATACTTTGGCTGCGGCTGATTCATTCGAAATAGTTCTTTTCTTCAGGCGTCAAAGTATTGGGCACTTCGCTTAAGGCAGAAAAATGGAGCTCGGTCTGATCACCACTTTTTTCCTGCATTAATACCTGCTTGATATGCCGGTCCCCTTTTATTTCGATATGGGAAAACACTCTGGCCATGCCGCCTTTGGGCTGCAATTGAAGGGTCCAGATGCCATTGCTTTCAGTCCGCTCGATTTTAAAATACTTCGCCATATCGGCTTGATTACCCGACAACAGGGCCAGCATGATTTTATTCATGCCGGGGTTGGGCTTTTTGTTATTATTTTTTAGACCCGGATTTTTATTACTCAAGTTGACAATTTTTCCGGTGTTGCTAATCATTATTTGCGATGGAAACGGTTTAAGATTTTGCCAGATAACACCATTCGCTTTGGAAACCAGGAAACGACCTTCCGATTTCAAAGGATTACGAAAACCTTTCAAAGTACGAATCTGTTCAAATTCGCCACGCAAAATAGTTACGTCGGGAATCAAGGGTTGGTTGCTAGTCTTAGCCTTGACAGGTGCGCTCAACAAACTCAACACGACCATCATAAGCATGGCGGCGAATGGCATAAAGTGCGAAACCTTCATGATTCAAGTCCGAGTTTTTGCAGTAATATTTTTGGCGACGAAAAGCACATTTCATGTGTTCTCATATCGACGGCGACTTGAATGGAATAAGCCCGCGTCAATACTTTACCGGACTCGAGGTCGGTCACCAGGTATTCAATCTTCAATCGGTTTTCCCACTCGGTAATTTTTGCGCCAACTTTTACTTTTTGTTCATAACGCAAAGTTCCGACATACTTGCTACGAAAATCTACCACTGGCCAGGCAAAACCGGAATCGCGCATTTGTGGATAGTCGTAATCGATTTTTTGCAAAAGCGCACAGCGGGCAAGCTCGAAATATTTCAAATAATGCCCGTGCCAAACGACTGCCATTGGGTCCAGATCATGGAACGCTGGTGACAATTCGACTTCAGCAGACCAATCAGGCTTCATAAAGACTCCATGAATCCGAACGTATTTCGTCCAACAAGGCCCTGAGTTCTTTATCGAGCGCACGGTCTTCGACAATGAAAGGAATCGAAGTCTGTAAACGCGCATGCATATCGGCCAGTGGGGCACTTAACTTTACTTCAGGGTCTAAGCGCATCCGCAGCTCTACTGCCTGACTGACGGTAATTAATAAAGCGGCGGCGACTTGTTCGGTCAGTTCGGTAATGCGCAAACAATCGCGTGCTGCAATCGTGCCCATACTGACTTTGTCCTGGTTATGGCATTCGGTGGAACGTGAAAACACCGATGCCGGCATCGTCAACTTCAAGGCTTCTGCAGTCCAGGCCGAAGCACTGATTTGCAATGCTTTGAGTCCGTGATTCAGTGCTTTACGTTCGCCTTTTGCGCCGGTCAAGTTTGCCGGCAGACCATGGTTGTAGCGTTCATCGACCAGCAATGCCATTTGCCGATCCATTAAATCGGCAAGATTGGCGATGGTGTTTTTCATCGAGTCCATCACAAAGGCAATATGGCCACCATAAAAATGGCCGCCATGCAAAACCATTTCTTGTTCGGCATCAATAATCGGATTGTCGTTCGCACTATTGAGCTCGTTTTCAATGGTTTGCTTAAACCATGGCAACGCGTCTTCAAGCACTCCGATAACATGCGGCGCACAACGCAACGAATAACGATCTTGCAAGCGCTTTTCATTACGCGGAGGTCGATCAGAAGCCAAATCTTCACGCAAACGAGCAGCAATGCGTTGTTGGCCTGCATGCGGCTTTACCGAAAAAAGTGTTTCATCAAAATGATGTGCATTACCGGCACTGCCAATAACCGCGTAGGCCGTAATGCGTGTGCTTAAACGGGATAGATAATCGGCACGTTTCCAAGCCAGGCAAGCCAATGCCGTCATTACGGCGGTGCCATTCA
This sequence comes from Arenimonas sp., assembly GCA_043721835.1. GTDB lineage: Bacteria > Pseudomonadota > Gammaproteobacteria > Xanthomonadales > Xanthomonadaceae > Arenimonas. Next base: position 54,140 of record JAYSQD010000185.1, read on the forward strand.
TGATGGCGAGACCCTCTTTCGGTCGCAATTGAATAGGCGCCATTCCTGCGCTACGAAGTGCATCGGCAGCCGAATGGATTTGCGTATTCACCATAACTTCGCGTTCACCGCAAAGCACTGCTGCCACATAAGACAAAGGCGTTAAATCGCCGCTGGCACCAACTGAACCTTCGGCAGGAATTCGCGGCAAAATATCATGCTTTACTAAACCGGTAATTTGCTCAAGCAGACCATAACTCACACCAGAAACGCCTTTTGCCAAAGACACAAGACGCGCTACTAAAATTGCGCGAGTTTCAACTTCATCAAAAAAACGACCCAGACCGCAACCATGATAGGTGTAAAGATGCTGCGGTAATTCGGAGATCATGGAAGGCGGAATGGTGACCGTACAGGAATCGCCGTAGCCCGTGCTGACACCATAGACGACGCCATCTTCGGCGATCAGTCGATCGACAAATTCTGCACCGCGACTAATTCGCGTCCGAAAGCTTTCTCGATTCGACAACAATAAATCACTCGTGCGTTGTGCAATAGCAATAACCTCTTCAATCGAGATATCGTTGCCTTCAATCAGCACCGAGTTATTTTTTATTTCATTATTTTTCATCACGCGCTGCCTGATCCCAAAACGGGAAAAAATTAAACCAATCATAGGGCGACTCTGTCACCCGCTGTTCCAACCACAATGCATACTTCGTCGCTTGCTGCTCAATCATCTCGTCACGTTTTTTGCGTGGCGTAATCATTGCATCGGCTATTTTTTCTACTTTTACTTCGTAAGCATTTTTACCACTGCGTGTGCAGACCATCGCAAATGCCGGACAGGCCAACAAGGACGCAATCAAATAAGGACCCGCCGGAAATGCTGCCGTCTTGCCGAGAAATGGCACCTGCACAATACGGTCGCCTGAAGTGGGAATGCGGTCGCCGGCAATAGCGATCATTTCACCAGCAGCAATTCGATCTGCCAGCATCATGGCCGTGGGTGCATTGAATGCTGTCACTTGCAAAAAGCAAACTCTGCTTTGCGGGTTTATTTTATTCAAGATGCGATTAAAGCTACCGGCATGCGCCGTGTGGATTAGCACGTTAATTTTGATATCGTGTTTCCAGGTAGCGGCCGATTGCATAAGCTCAAGACAGCCAAGATGCGCGGTGACAATCAAACCGCCCCGTTTTTCGTCTAGCCCTTCGGGAATAATTTTTTGTTTTGACAAATCAAGCTGGTCATTCGGAAAATTACCACCAATGGCAAGTAACTTATCGAGCAAGGTTTCACCAAATTGAATAAAGTGTTTGAAGCCCTGCCACATACCGGGCGGTTTCTTGAACACGTGATGGGAAGCATGCAAACGCTGCAAATATTCCATCGAGGAACGGCGTGCAATCGGACGTGTCAACCAGTAATAGCTTACAACGGGATACAGAAAAAACCGGAATGGCAGTCGACCAAAAATGCGGAATACGCCGTATAAAAACCAGATGCCGCCAACAAATGTACTTTCGCCGATATCGGCCCAGTGTATTTTTTTCATGCTCGACGCCAGCGTCTTAGCAAAATGGCGGGCCATGTCACCAGCATTGTGAAAAATAATTTCGCGTGCATTTTTGAAATGCGTACATTGTCGCGTAACGTATCGAAATGCGAGACGCCATCTTCAGGATAAATAACATGCGTTGGGCGATTACGAACACGAGTGCCATGCCAATGCGTGCGTACCATAATGTCGATATCAAAATCCATGCGTTTACCAATCGTATTGCTATCGAGCACTTTAATAGTGCTAGCCAATGGGTACACGCGAAAGCCGCACATCGAATCGCGAATTTCAAACGATAGCGTATTTATCCAGACCCAGATATGCGTGGCATAGCGGCCATATAAACGCGCTTTGGGTACCGAGTCGTCATAGATCGGGCAACCGCAAATAACGTCTTCCGGATATTGTCGGGCTTCTGCCAAAAAGCCAGGAATATCGGCAGGATCATGTTGGCCGTCGGCATCAATTTGTAGCACATGACTAAAGCCCTGCTCCGCAGCATGACGAAAGCCTGCCATTACCGCGCCGCCTTTTCCTTGATTCTGTACCAGGTGCAAAACTTCAAGCTTGTCCGCATATTTTTCCTGCAGCCAGTCTAGAGCTATTGCACAAGCAGATTCGGAGCCATCATCCACGAGTATGCATGGCAGATTAAAAGCCTGAATTTTTTCGACTAAAAGGGCGACCGGTTTTGCATGGTTATAGACCGGCACCACAATGATGGGTTTGAATATTTGCAGCTTCGTGCTCATGCGGCATTTCCATTTTCCATTGCATTTTCCATTATGGAAAAAACGATACGGCCATTGGCATGCAGTCCGTGCACCGACTCATAGCGAAACATTAAAACGCCCTTTATTGCATTCCACTGAAGGTCCAAATGAATATCGTTATCTGGCCGGATGACTTGCTGGAACTTCAAGGCTTCAATTCGCAGAAAACGATGTTTGAAGGTGAATAAATCACGAGCATGTTTGATCGCCCAATCAATCAGCGCAACGCCGGGAACTACGGCAGCATGCTGCGAAAAATGGCCATCGAAGATAATTAAATTATTATTGATATCCAGCACTAGCTGTGCAGAGTCGGCAGAGTATTGCAAACTCCTTGTTGGCGGCAAGCTCAGTCGGAATAATTCGGCCAGTACGCGCTGACTGGTTTTGCCCTGACTATCGACCGGCATTACATCGAGAAAGCGCCAATGTCTTGGAATCGCAATCGGATCGACCACGCCTTCCAAACTTTTTCGTAATTGATTCACAATGACCAACTTGCCATAGGATTCCAAGATGTTTTTTCCTGCGTAATTTAGAACGGCCACGGCGGCGAGACGCTCACGCTGACCGGGCAACACGACCAATTTGCATTCTTGAATCGATTCGGAAACATGTAAATGTTTTTCGATCGCCGTCAAAGAGATACGGCGTTCTTCAAGTTTTATGATGCGATCACTGCGGCCTAATAACTCAAACTTGTTGGAATCGCGCAAGGCTGCACGATCTTGCGTGACGTACCATTGTTCATTAGGCAAATGCGGCGAACGAATTTGTAAATGCTCATCGGCAATTTTCCATTCCACTTTTGGCAATGGCTGCCAGCTGGTAGAGCCGTCTTCCGATTGTCGCCATGCGATACCACCGGTTTCACTACTGCCGAAGACTTCAATCGGCCTGCAATGCCATAGCTGCGTGACCTTGTCGGAAGACTCGGCACTCAGTGGACCGCCGGATGAAAATACTGCGCGAAGATGCGCTGTCATCGCCAGCCAATTTAAATTATCAGGCAGGCGTTTAAGATGTGCCGGGCTGGCAATCAATACGCTTTGCCGTGTCGATAATAATTCTACAATTTGCTCGGGGTATTCCAGACGTTGCGTATAGAACGCTCGCCCCGCCGTTAATGGCCAAAGTACGCGAAATAATAATCCGTAAATATGCTGGTGCGAAACGGTGCCGTAAATAACTGCATTGCCAAGTTTGTCGCCGAAACACATTTCCAACGCACTGACTTCGGCTTGCAATTGGCTTATTTTTTTCTCGATTGCACTGGGTTCACCCGTTGAACCGGAAGTGAAAATAATAAGCCCGATTTTTTTTGGATCGAGCTCAGATCTCGATATAGGAGTTTTAGCGAAGCCTTTTTTCGGCGTTAATAATGCCGATGGTGTCTCGCCCACTACCCCATCAACTAATGATGATAACTGCTTCAAGCTTGAAGGTAGTTTATCGCCTGGTAAAACAATTATTTTCCCTGAATGCCAAGCGCCCCAGAGTGCCGAAGCCAGTTCAAAGGAATCTTCAAGATAGAGCGCATATTTCTCGCCCGACATGCAAGAAAAAAAATACTGCCAATCATCGATACGTTTAATGAAATCAGCACGCGTAATATTGCCATTGGGAGTTACTGCCACAAGCGACTCAGCACCAGACGACAAGGTTAAATCATGCAATGAAGTCTGATCAGTCATGATTGGCCTGCGACCTATGCTTGGGCCGAATTAACCATTCACCGGCAAACAAGATTCCCATCAAACAATACGAAATTAACCCGTTGTACAAAGCCCAAATTTTATCGGACGCGTACAAGGCGGTGAAAAGTGCGATGCTGCCATTGATCAGAAAAAAAAAACACCAGACCACGGTGACTTTTCGGGTGTAGGCAATGGCTTGCACAGGTAGATTGGGATCCTGCAATCTTGCCAAGCGTTCAATCACTGAAGGTGAATGCCATAGGCTTATGGCAAACACGCTCAATAGTGTGGCACTAACAATCACCGGATATAGTTTTAGAGGCGTGGCATGATTTAAGTAGATGCTCAGCAAGGCTAGTACTAAAGCTGCACCGGCGGCGTAGCGCCAAAATTTTTCAGGTGATGATAAAGCTCGCAATAAGGCTACCGATAACAGTATTAAAGCTATCCAGCGCGGCTCAATATTGCCGAGGCTAAAATAAATCGCAATCGGATATAGAATCGTGACTAGCCCGATCAGGGCGTTACGTAATGACACGTTCTTTAATTTCGTTCTCGGAATGCATCATGCCATGCACTGCGTCAACCACGTCTTGCACGGTACGCACGGCTTTAAAAGCTTCTGGCTTCAGGCTGCTGCCGAGTAAAGGTTTTAATTGCACGATGAGGTCAACGGCATCGATGCTGTCAATATCCAGATCTTCACCGAGCTTGGAATCAAGAGTGATTTTTTGTGGGTCTATATCGAAGGTGTCTTTCATGATGCCGACAATATGCAAATATAATTCTTGTTTATTCATGGCGCGAATCTTTTTGACCTGGCATCACTGTTTACGTTGTTCTGCAATGAATGCAGAAAGAGTATTGACACTGGCGAAGTGTTTGCGAGTTTCCTCGGAGTCTGCCGCCAAGGTCACGCCATAGCGTTTTTGCAATGCCACACCCAATTCGAGTGCGTCGATGGAATCAAGGCCCAGGCCTTCGTTGAAAAGTGGCGCGGCGGAGTCAATATCATCGGCCGTCATGTCTTCTAGAGACATGGTGGTGATAATCAAGTCCTTTATTTCCAATTCCAGCGCTTGCACGATTTAGCTCCGTAGTAAAAAAATGCGTCAGATAGTCGGTAAGTTTTCTTGCCGCCAAAGCCTCGGTATCGATACAAAAACTATCTACCGATATATCTGGCAGAACCTCAATGCTGACGTGAAAACGGCGTGAAGGGATAGTGTACCACTGCAAATCCTTGGAAAGCGTTGACGGAGTGCACTTAATTAGCACCGGAGTAATGCTTAAACGGCCACGAATGGCGATATTGGCGGCACCTCGCTGGAACGGTAAAAGGTGTTCAGGTTTGCTACGGCTACCCTCAGGGAAAATGACTAAATTCTTGCCCGACTTCACAGATTTGATGCAATCGGCGATCAATTCGGCACCATTATCATTGCTGATGTAACCAGTCGCGCCAACAGCTCCACGAGTAGCAATATTTTTTGCCAGGCCTGAACGTACAACGCAATCGGCATTTTTCAATAGAGAAATTAGAAAAACGATATCAATCAAAGTTGGATGGTTTGCAAGAATGAGCAAGCCCGAGCGCTGCAAGCGCGACAGTCCCTTAATTTCATAAGTCAGAATACCGATTCGGTGCATATAGCCAATAAAAAGTGCGAAAGTGTGATGCACCACCCGCCTGTTGAGATATCCACGTTTTTCCTTGTCACGAACAAACACATAGAGCGCCGGAAATACCACGAGCCAAAGCAGCGCTCCGCCGATTCCGAATAATGAAAAAGCACTGCCCGTCGCTAATCGACGCCAATGATAATTGACGCGTCTAAGCACGGCGCTGCCAACACCAGTGTCGCGTACCGTCGTTGAAATACAGACTCGTATCGTTTGAGAGCATATATCGCATTACATCCAGACCGTGCGGCAAATCCGATTGTGCTTCTGTTTTTTGCTGATTATTTTTCACTATGTCCAAAGAAAATGAGGGTAAATTATGATTTGTCTTTTTCAAGCGCCATGCCCAGGCATAATCGGCACAATTTTCATCCTGAAATGCTTGATAAGAATCCGGCAATAGCCCGTCATACATTACTATCATCACTTCTTCGGCACCGTCATGCAAAAGCCCCAGCGCTTCGATCACCGCCGCTTCGGCGGTAGATTTTCCGGCAGCGACTGCCAAATAGTTTTGTTTTAAATTTCTGGCAATCGAGTACTGCGCCACGATAGCGTTATGAATCGACAAACCGAAATGGGTGGGCGACAAGGCTTCATTTCGAGCTAAGGCCTCGAGCATTTCGTAAGTGCGCTGAATATCGCCATGACGACTGGCAAACACCAGGGGAATATCGTCCACTTCAGCCGACTGGCACCAATAGGCGACTTGCAAAGCCGTGCGCCCGACTCGTTCTAATCGTCGGCGTTGCATGGCGGGCATTTCAGACAAAGCCGGAACATCGTCACCTTTAGGCAGGTAGCTTTCTGCCGACCACGCTAACCAAGCGGCGTGATCGTGTAATCCAGGGGCGTAAGCTGCCCATTCGACAATGTTGAAACCTAAGCTCATGCATAAAATCCAAGATGACTGACCGCATGATATTTTATGAAGCCATGAAAAACCCAGCCAAGGCTCAAGCATACGCATAAAAAAACCCAGCCAAGGCTGGGTTTAGTCGAATCGCCACTGATTAAGTGGCGTCCCCACGGGGATTCGAACCCCGGTCGCATCCGTGAAAGGGATGTGTCCTAGGCCTCTAGACGATGGGGACACGTAAAACGGGTCTTACAAATACTAACCACACTGGTGGAGCTAAACGGAATCGAACCGTTGACCCCTTGCATGCCATGCAAGTGCTCTACCAGCTGAGCTATAGCCCCATAAATGGAGAAGCGGAATT
>JAYSQD010000186.1:0-1329 GCA_043721835.1 Arenimonas sp.
CGCGGCATCGACAAGGTAAAAGCCGAATGGGCAATGATCTGCACCGCCCACAACCTCGCGAAACTAACCCGGTAAGGAAACATCCCAACCTTCGCGCGGAAAATGCCTCCCCCACAAAACGCCGAAAATACGGTTACCGGGACGGGCTCCTAGGGGGATAAATACCGAAATGCCCCCATCGCCACTTGATTTGGCGGTCGCCGACAAACACAATTCGGTTGCATGAAGTTTTCATCGGTGTGACGCGACGGTTATCAAGCCGAGGCCCGAGACGTTTTCAGCCTGCGATCGGTGCCGATGCACGGCGGCAAAGCTTGAAAAGCAACAGCAGCATGGCCGTGAACATCATGGCCATCGGTGGTTCCACCAAATCAACGGTGGACACACCTGTCCCTTGATCTGGAAGTGGCCCCGATACCCAGTTGGTTGGCGGCAAGGTGATAATATCATCCAGCATATCCGCAGTGTCGATCGCCAAAAGCGCAGTATCGGCCAGCACGACGTCAGCCAGCAGGGTATCGGCCTCTATCGTAGGCGCATACGGCGCGATTGACGTCAGCGGCGGTGCTGGATCCAGTTTGGCCGAAGCCAAGCCAAAGAAAACTGGTCCGAGCCAGTTCCCAAACTGCGGTCGCTGGTCGGGCGGGGACTCTGCCTTTTCTTTCAACTCAGGATCTGTATGGACCCGCGGCTGAGTAAAATTTTCCCCATGCGGATCTTCTGGCAATCCGGACCAAAAATATTTATGGGATCGCGTCAGATCGCTATTCCGCTGTTTTTCGATTTTACGCGTTTTGGCCTGGCTTGAGTATTTTGGCTCATAAGGAAACAAGCTATTTTCCAAGCTGCCATATCCAAAATTAAGCCCGCATGCAGACGAAATTGAACCATTACAAATGATTTCTCGTACTTGTCGGACATCGGATAGGCCTCCAACGATCATGCTGGCCGGCGTTTTGGCCTGCATCGATTGGATATGGAGTGGAATGAGCTTCGTTAGAGACTTTGCCATATCGGTGTCTTTAAAACCCACAGCCGCGACGCCAGAAAAACCCACAGCCAATACGACCGTGAAATAAGGATTTACCTTCAAAAAAGCCGAAAGAAAACGCGTTTGCCAGATCATTTTTTCACGGAATACAGTGAACGCCCCCGAGCTTTCGGAACATAATCTAACATCGATCTCAGCTCACTTCCTAAACGCAGTCAACGTTTAACATAACTTAATTAAAAATCAAGTATTTTCACATCTTTAAGGTTCTTAGGGTGTTTAAATCAATGGCTTTAGCGTTCATCTTACTTAATGACACGCACGATCTGGCGATTATT
>JAYSQD010000187.1:0-25223 GCA_043721835.1 Arenimonas sp.
TAAATCACCAAAAAAGACTGCAAGTATTCTCTCACGCCGTTACACTGGGGCAATGCTGATTGCTTTTAACAAGCCCTACAATGTGTTGTGCCAGTTCACCGACACTGAAACGCCCGCTCGTACCACGCTGGCGGATTTCGGTATGCCCGCTGATGTGTATGCAGCCGGTCGCCTGGATTTTGATTCTGAGGGCATGTTGCTGTTATCTGATGATGGCGCGCGCATTGCACAGATTAGTTCGCCCAAATTCAAATGGCCGAAAACTTATTTGGTGCAAGTAGAAGGCACGCCAACCGACGAGCAAATAAAAGCATTGGCGAAAGGCGTTAAATTAAATGATGGTATGACCTTGCCGGGCCAGGCCCGCGCATTGGAAACCGCACCCGATTGGCTTTGGCCACGCGACCCGCCGGTGCGTCAACGCAAAACCGTTCCCGATAGTTTTATCGAACTCACCATTCGCGAAGGCCGTAATCGCCAAGTGCGTCGGATGACGGCAGCTGTGGGATTGCCGACGTTGCGATTGATACGAATTTCCGTCGGTCCGCATAATCTAAAAGGTCTTGAACCCGGCAAGTGGCGGAACGAAGGCGAAAGTTAGGTTGCGTAGGGTGGGCACCGCCCACCTTGGTTCCACATGGCGAGAACGGTGGGCGGTGCCCACCCTACGTTAACGCACTGCTGCTAAATCAAAATGCGGATTCTCGATAATGCCGAGTCGATTACCGAACGGGTCTTGCACTGCGGCTACTTTTATTCCACCACCGACTTCGGTGACTGCTTCCAATTCTGTCGCACCTAGTGCTATCAGTCGTTTGAATTCTGCCTCGATATTCTCCACGCCCCACATGGCCTGTGGGCCGACAATGCCGGGTTGTGCATCGGGAATTAAACCCAATTCAAAACCACCGACTGAAAAACCGACATAAAACGGCTCATCGAAATAGGGCGCTATGCCCAAGACATCGGAATACCATAGTTTGGCTTTTGCTAAATCGGGAGCGGGATAAGCGATAGTGCGTAAACCGAGAAGCATGGTGTTTTCCTTTAGAAATTTTTATCGTTGCGGGCCTGGCGTAAATTTTATCGTAGGGGCACATGCTTGCTGCGCCCATGATCTGCGGTGAGGCTTGGGCGCAGCAAGCATGCGCCCCTACGGTGTGGTTTGTCGTGATACTTGGGCGCAGCAAACCGGCGCCTCTACGAAATTTTACAGCAAGCCATCCCGTTTGACCGCGAGATAGCGTTCCACCAATGCCGCCGGTAACTCGGCGCAAGTAACATCGAGTACGAATACGCCTTGGCTTCGCAGTGCGGCGTGGGCGCGGGCGCGCTCTGCCAAATAGCGTGCCATGGCCGATGCCAGTATGGCGTCGTTTAAATTTTCGACCGGTTTTTGCAGTGTGGTATCCAGGGCTTGTTCACGCAAACTTGCAACGCAAACTAGATGCCGTTTTTGTAATAGACGCACGGCGACCATCAGGTCTTCAATATCTTCATCGCGAACATTGGTGATCAACATGATTAATGAGCGGCGTGGTTGTCGCAAACTCAGTTGGGTTGCCGCGGCCAGATAATCGGTGGCAACTGCTTGTGCCTGCAAGTCGTAAACGCAGTTGAGCAAGGTGTCGATGGTGCCCAAGCCTCGCTGTGGTGGCAGCCAGCGACTGGCACCGCCACTGGCCATCAGGCCGACCGCATCGCCTTGGCGCAAGGCCAGATAGGAAACTACCAAGCTGGCATTTAATACATGGTCGAAATGCGACAGCGCGTCGTCTTTTGCCAGCATGCGACGGCCGGTGTCAATCAATAGTAAAACTTGCTGGTTTTTTTCATCCTGATAATCACGCGAAATTAATTTACGCGCGCGCTGGGTCGCTTTCCAGTCGATTTGCCGCATGCTGTCGCCTAGGCGATATTCGCGCAATTGATGAAACTCGGTGCCTTCACCACGCCGACGTTTTAAATGTGCGCCCACCACTCGCGATGCCTGCTCGGAACTGAACAAGGCAAATTTTGCCAGCGGTGCAAAATTCGGAAACGCTCGTATGCTTTGCGCAACCTTCAAGGTGCGAACTTGCCGCCACAAACCCAGCGGCGAATAAACCCGAAGCTGGCAACCTGCAAATTCAAAACTGCCACGCTCGGCTGGGGTAATGCGGTAGCTCATTGCCAGTTCGCGATGCGGTGTTAGTTTGACTTGTCGCGGCAAACCAAATGTCAGCCAATGACCCGGATGCAAATCATGCACATCACAGCGCAAACTGCGGCGAGTGAAAGTTTGCAATCGCAAACCGACTTCGCGTTCAACACCGACCGGCAGTACTGCAGGAATATCACGTACTAATTCCGGCGATGCGGTACTACGCAACGCAAAAGCATCCAGCGCAAATAAAACCAGACAAAATAATCCCGATGCCAGCCAGGCAATGGTCGGCAGCAGATGAAAGGTGACCAAGCCACCGATCAATGCCCACAACAATAAAACCCATAGCAGTGGCTTGGCTGGCCTCATCGGCGCGGCGCCTCGACTTTTACTAACAGGGCATTCAATACGTCATCAACGCGCTGACCTTCAATTTGCAATTCAGGTGCCAAGGCAATGCGATGACGCAAAGCCGGTTTTGCGATATTGCGAATATCGTCGGGCGTGACAAAATCACGCTCTTCCAATACCGCTTGCGCTCGCGCCGTGCGAACCAGCGCCAAGCTTCCGCGGGGTCCGGCACCCAGGCTAATACCCGGCCATTCACGGGTTGCCCGCACAATGCGAACGGCGTAATCCATTACGACTTCATCGACTTGCACCATGGCGGTACCCATTTGCATGGCAACAATTTCTTCGGGGCTAATAATTTTTTGCAAACTCGACATATCAAAATCACTCACGCTGCGGCCCTTGCTAACGGCGGCTACCATTTGCAGTTCGTCGGCATGGTCCGGGTAGTCGAGCAATATCTTCATTAAAAAACGATCAAGCTGAGCTTCCGGCAAGGGATAAGTACCTTCCTGCTCGACCGGGTTTTGCGTGGCGATCGCCATGAATGGCGGTGACAGGGAAAAGCTGCGGCCTTCAATCGTGACTTGCTGTTCCTGCATGACTTCGAGCAGCGCCGACTGTGTTTTTGCCGGCGCACGATTGATTTCATCGGCTAATAAAAGATTGGTAAAGACCGGTCCGCGACGAATCTTGAAGCTTTCGGTTTTCGGATCATAAAAAGCATGGCCGCTAACATCGCTCGGCATCAAGTCCGGCGTAAATTGCACACGGGAAAATTGGCAATCCATTACCGTTGCCAATGCGCGCACCAATAAGGTTTTGCCAAGCCCGGGCACCCCTTCAATCAAGACATGGCCACCGGCAAGCAAGGCCAATAAAAGTTGATCCAGCACTTCTTGCTGGCCCAGAAAAGCCTTCGATACTTCATTGCGAATGGTGGCGACACGCCGGGTTAAATCAGCACCGGTGATCGGTGCAAGGTCTGCGGTGTTTTCGGATTTCATAGTTGGTTTCTCAACTCAATAAGGGTGGCGATGCTATTAAAGAAATTTTCTTTTTGACGCAGTGAGCCGGGCTTTAATGCCTGACGAATTTTTTGCGGATCGATTTTGGTACGATCAGCTAGCGCCTGTATTTGCGCTTCGCCAGTCAAGGCGGCGGTCATCGGATCGCGACGACGCAGCCGCGTGTTAAACATATTGAGCACGGCCAAATGTAATTCATGGCCAAGCTGGCGATGAAACATGTATTCGCCGGTAGCGCTGATATGTTCCAGCAAGGCGCGACGATCCGGATTGGGAGAAGCCTGCATTGGGCCGAAGCGTTGGCCTCGATAAATTAACCAGGCAAACAACAACAACAGTGAAGGCAACAATAATGCCCAGCCATGTTTTAAAATTAACAGCCACAGGGGAGAAATGTCGGTATCGTAAATCAGGTGAAAACGGCCCTTGCCGATCGAATCTGCAAGTATCTGATAGGTCAGTTGGCGGCCGCCGACTTCCTTCAATTCAAAATTGTTCATGAAGTCCAAGCTACTAACAATAGTAATAGAACCATCGCCCCAGGCCCTTTTGCCCAAGCTATAACCTTTATCTTTATCACCATGCAAAACGGAAAACCATTCGGTGTCATCCACATAAAAAAGATCACCGCAGAAAGCATTTGATTTTTTTGGATTCAAGGCCAAGGTTGAAAAGCAATCTTCGTCCATGCTGCTCGGTGTTATGCCCAGCTTGGTAAAAATCGTCACATCATCGGTTTGAAAAACCAGACTTGGCGAACTGATAATTAAATGGCCACCGCTTTCAATCCAGGCCAGCATTTGCTTGATCTGGTCTTCAGACAAACCATTGGGGGGTGAATACAATAATAATGTGTCGTCGGGCTTTAGTTGCAGGCTGTTGAAATCGAAACGGGCATGACTTTCAACTCGTTGACCCATCGCGCGCAAACTTAATTTCAACGCATACAGCGGGTTGTAACGGGCTTCGCCCTGCATCGGCAAGTCACGTTCTTTATCAACGTGTTTGTAGTTTTCCAGAAAGTACCAAGTGGACAATCCAGCGATTAGCAGGACGATGATCGAAATAATCAGCGCTGGTTTTTTCGTCGATTGTTTCATGCGCTTTTCTCCCAACGCATGCTCCATTCTTCGATCAGGGCTTCAAATTCGTGAGCATTTGGCAGGCGATGCGCATAGGCGGCGGCCTGCCAGGCACGCACTACTTTCTGGAAAATAACTTCAGAGTCCGGTTCTGCCAGTCGCCTTGACCGTCGCACACACTCTGCTTCGGTAGCACCCGGCGGGAATGGTGTGCCCAGACGCTCTGCCAGTTTTTCAACGCTACCGCGATATAGCAGGGCAAGTGCTGCACGTGGTTGTTGCGCCCATAATTTTTTGACGGCACTGCTTAAATTGCTTGGCAAGGTGTCCAGGTTCAGCACTTCTTTTTCGGTCAGCACATCAAGCTCACGCTTAGCCGGCATTTTATCTTTCAGCCACGGCATCCAATCGGCAGACTTCCAGATTAACCAGCTCAGTACTATCGCAAGCAAACACCAAAGACCGTATTCGGCAATAAAACCAATGCCGCCACTGAGTATGCCAATGACGCCTTCAAGACCGGGAATGGTCGGATTTTTTATTTGTTTCGGTTTTTCTTTTTTCTTGTTAATCGGTTCCCATGCCGAGTATTTTTCTTTCGGGGATAAATTTTTATCCTGATAGGCTTTTTTTACTGCGTCCGATACTTCTTTGGGCTCGGTACGATACTCTTCGGCAAATAATTGCGGCAAGGTCTGTGCTTTGGGCTGCACTTTAATATCAGTTTTATCATCGGCATAAGTATTATTTGAAATGCCAACGCTGCCGATGAATACCGCCAGCAAAACAGCCAGCGCGCTCGATTGTTTCAAGCGAGTGGCGATGCGTTTGAAAGCAATTTCAATATCCCAAGCTTCCAGTTGGGTGCGGCGATTCAGGTAGGTGGCAAAGCCGGCACCGACATAGAAAGGGCTGATGACCGCGACACTCAGGAAATAAGCGGTATTCAAGGCCAGCTCGGCAAATATCGGCGTCTCCAAATAGACGCGATAGATTTTTTCCAAGCTGTCTTTCAGATATTCGATGGGAATCAGCAAATAAAGCAGCAGGGTAATCAGTGACGTCATCAACACCCATTCAAACAAAATACAAATAAAGCTCAAGCCAATCATTTGCGATGACACCGCACCTATCAATACCGAACGCCGCAATGACAAACGCTCTGCGCTCAAACCTTCAAGAATATCAATCGGCATCGACATGCTGCGCCAGAAACTAAAGCGTCGGTATGTCAGCCACGACAGCCACAAACCGAAACGCCAGCGGAAAGGTGCACGAATAGTGTCACGGAAATTTGAATAATTTCCAAAAGTTACATGCGATAAAACATGCAGGGGAATTCGATCAAAAACCGGTTTCAACCACCAGACTAAAAACCAGCCTAGCCACAGTTGGTCAAGTGCATACGCCAGCAAATTGCAAAGTAGGAAAACACTACCGGCAAATAAAAAATACGGCAGCCAAATTGCGCGTGCATTGGCGCGCACCATGCGTAAGCCCAAATCCATCGCCTGCCATGGCGAGCGCACGCGTAAAGCTACCGTCATTTGGTCAAGTCGCATAGCTGCTCCCGCGACCACCGCGCCACAACCACAGAATAATCAGTAGCCAAATTAAACCGCCGACCGGATATTTCACGACGTCGGGCATCCAGACAATGGACGACCAATAGGCTTCGATAAAAGCGGCAATCACCAACATGGCAAAAATACCCATGGCCAGTTTTACGCCAACGCTACCGGCTTCAATCAAGGCATCAACGCGTTTTTTTCGACCCGGCGCCACAATGGCCATGCCGATTCGTAAGCCGGCAGCACCCGAGATGACGATGGCGGTTAATTCCGGCGCCGAGTGCCCGACCACGAAGCGCCAAAAGGGTCCGCCTGAACCAATAACCGTAAGATGGCCCGCAACGGCGCCGATAGAAATACCATTAAATAACAGAACAAAAATACTGCCAAGGCCGACAAAAAAACCGCTGGCAAAAGTACGGAAGCCAATGCTGACGTTATTCCAGATGTAATAACCAAACATTTGCAAATCGCTGCCACTATTGCGGCCGAGACTGTCGAGCTTGCTTGCCGGGTCGTACATTTTTTCCATCTCGGCAATTTGCTCGGCCGGCAAAATCGAATGCACCAGCTCGGGGTAGTAGTGCAGCAAAATAATCATTCCCACCAGCGGCACATAAAATAAAATAGCCGATGCCCAGAAGTAGCGATGGTTTTTTCGCAGCAGGCAGGGAAATTCCATCAGGAAAAATTCAAGCACGCGCCGCCAGCGTGGCGCGGCCGGACGATACAGCACATGGTGGCCACGTTGCATCAGATCTTCGAGTTTATCGGTAATCAGCGGGCTGTAGCCGCGTTGCTGTGCAATTGAAAGCTGCTGGCATAAACGGCGATAACGCACCGGAAAATCGTAATCACTAATATCGTTACTCGCCAGCGGCTTGCGCTTTTTTGCACTGTGTTCGCTGCGGGTATTGAGCCAGCGCTCGAATAGCACCCATTCGGAACTGTGCTGCGTAACAAAATCTTCCTGCTTCATTTACGCCCCAGCAGGCCGTTGGCAACGCCGAGTAATTTTCTGACATTATCATCGCCACGCAAATGCGTTACCGGGCTGAGAATATTGGCTAATTCGCGCTGGCGTTCCTGTGTCATATGTAGCGCGCGTTCGGAAAAATTGACGATAGCGCCTTGCTCTTCGCGTTTTAATAATACCGCCAGATTTTCGGCAGGCACTGGTGGCGAAGGCAGACGTGCAGTAACGCGATCAACATGTACAACCAAACTGCCTGCCACTAAATCACCGAGCCTGCGCGAGTGCGGATCAATTAAGCAACTGGCCAGACCAAAGCCATACAAAAACGGAAACATATCGGCAACGCGTAATAAATTGCGGGCGATCGAAGCGACCCAGGTGATCGGTGTTCCATTTTGATTGACGACTTTCAAGCCCATGGTTTTTTTACCGATGGTTTGGCCGTTACGTAATACTTCAAACAAAATCGGATAAGCCCAATACAGTAAAAATAAAACGATCATTAAAATGCCGGAACCGGCCTGGCCCAGTAGACCCAGCGGCATCGCTAAAATAAAAACGCAAAAAAGGCGGATAACAAAATCCAGCAGCCATGCCAAGGCGCGCGGCACCGGCCCGGCCGGATGCAGTGTCAGTGCCAGACCTTCCGGCGTTTGAATATCACGCGTGGTGTCGAGCATCAGCCAGTGATCACAAGGGAAAGTGGGCAATCGTGCAAGAAATACGGTTCAATCAGGGAATTGTGCTGTGGATCTTGTTCTTGCATGGAAGCTCTGCCAAATCATTGCCAGAATGGTAGCGGAAAAAGCTGACATTGCCCAATAAAACCTTACACTGTCGGCAGGCATTTTTTGCTTGATTGAGCACCCTGTTAGCCATGTTAAGTTGTCGCCTCGGTTGTGGTGCCTGTTGTATTGCACCGTCTATTTCATCGCCTATTCCCGGTATGCCTAATGGCAAACCGGCTGGTGTGCGTTGTACACAATTGAGCGAAGATAATGCCTGTCGAATTTTTGGAAAACCGGACCGCCCGCAAGTTTGTATTGGTCTGCGCCCATCACAAAGTATGTGTGGCGACAATCGCGAACAGGCGTTGGTATTTTTAAGCGCACTCGAATTAGCGACCAGCCCCGACAAAAATTCGTAGGGTTGGCACCGCCCACCTTTATCAGCAACAGGGTTGGCACCATCCATCACTTCTTTGCTGGATCAAGGTGGGCGGTGCCCACCCTACGGCGTGAAAATGCTAACTTAGGCATTAGTCATCACGTGCAGGAAATGTTATGTCCCGCGATAATTTTTTATTCTCCTTATTGAGCCAGTTAATGTGGTCGGTGCCGACGCTTTTAGTCTGCATTATCGGCATTGTCATGCTTCGCACACGACCACTATCGAATAAGGCAAAAAACTTTGGTTCTGCTGGATTGGCCTTAGTTGCACTGGGAGCATTCGCTGGCGTGGCTTTCAGCAGCTTCATGAGTAGTGGCGACATCGATTATTCGAGCAACAATTTCCGATTTTTCCAAATGGGCTATAGCGCCATCATGCAAATACTGCATGTAATTTCATTGGTTTTTTTGATAACTGCGCTTTGCAGTAAAGACAAAACGGCTACGTCGGAAAATGAAACTCGAAATCCGTATTCGTAGGGGGCCGCTTGCGGGCGACGTTTTCTGTGATGACGTAGGGTGGGCATTGCCCACCAAAACAGATTGCGATAGAGCCTGAAAACGCTGGGTATTGCCCACCTACGACTGATCATATTCATGAGACCTGATGGCCTACGTCGCCCGCAAGCGGCCTCCTACGTATTGAGTAGTTTCGGTAGCGAATCATTCACAACAAAAAACTGGAAATAAATACTTCTTACAGTTCATATATCAACGACAATCGTGGAGCTGCGCCCACGCTACGCTTCAAACAAATACTTATCTTTCAAACGCACATAATGTTGCGCCGAATAATAAAGTTGTTCGATTTCTTTTTCGCTGAGTTTGCGAACGCATTTTGCCGGGTTGCCAAGCCACAATTCGCCGGACTCCACCACTTTGCCCGGTGGGATAACTGCACCTGCACCGACAAAACCATTTTTCTTGATCGTCGCGCCGTCTAATATCGTC
The DNA here is from genome assembly GCA_043721835.1 of Arenimonas sp. Taxonomy (GTDB): domain Bacteria; phylum Pseudomonadota; class Gammaproteobacteria; order Xanthomonadales; family Xanthomonadaceae; genus Arenimonas. The sequence goes on from JAYSQD010000187.1 coordinate 9,275, forward strand.
GCGCCCATGCCAATCAGGCAGGCGTCTTCAATCACACAAGCGTGGATAACGGCGGCATGGCCAATGGTGACGTCTTCACCAATCACGGTGGCAAAACCGCCAGGTTTTCCGTAGGGGCCGTCGTGGGTCACATGGATAATCGTACCGTCTTGCACATTGGTGCGCGCACCAATACGAATATAATTTACATCGCCACGCACTACCGTACCGGGCCAGATTGAAACATCGTCGCCAAGCACCACGTCACCAATAACGGTGGCCGCTTCATCGACATAAGTACCTTCACCGAGCACCGGAGATTTACCTTGAAAGGGTCGTATATTTCGCATTTTTGATTCTCATCGGATTTTTCACAGTTTACCCGCTCAAGATAGCGCTAAACTAGGCCATGGATACCAAAGACCCCCAAAAGAAAGCCACCGTCATGACCGACCTACGCCCCAGCTTTGATCGCCTGCGCGCAGCGCAGCTCAAACATATTCCCGATCAACGCGAGCGCCTGTATTCACTCAAGCGTTTGCGCGAAGCGGTGCAGCACTATAAGGAAGAAGTGGTCACGGCAATCAGCGCCGACTTTGGTCGGCGTTCGCGTATTGAAACCATGGCGGCCGACATCATGGTCACACTAGAAGAAATTAAGCACTGCGAAAAAAACCTGCGGCGCTGGATGAAACCGAAATCCCGTCCGATTAGCCTGACGTTCAAACCTGCCAGTGGCGAGCTGCGGTTTCTGCCGCTGGGTGTGGTCGGTATTGTGGCGCCGTGGAATTATCCTTTTCAGTTGGCAGTTATTCCTTTGGTGAATGCGATTGCGGCCGGCAATCGCGTCATGATTAAGCCGTCTGAATTCACGCCAAAACTGTCGGCACTTTTACACAAAATGCTGGGCGAAGTGTTTGCCGATGATGAAGTGATAGTGGTGCAAGGTGATGCCGATGTCGGTGCTGCATTCACTGCTTTGCCGTTTGATCATTTACTGTTTACTGGATCGACTTCGGTCGGTCGTCATGTGATGGCCGCCGCCGCTCCGAATTTAACACCGGTTACTTTGGAACTGGGTGGTAAATCACCGGCATTAATTGCTCCCGATTATCCGCTTGAGCATGCTGCCGAACGTATTGCGACCGGCAAATGTTTTAACGCCGGCCAAACCTGCGTGGCACCGGATTATGTTTTAGTGCCGCGAGAAAAACGCGATGAGTTTGCCAAGCTTTACATGGCGGCCGTTAAAAAACGTTTTCCTAGTTTGGCAAATAATCCCGATGTTACTGCCGTGGTGAATTCACGCCAGGCCACGCGCTTACGGGCATGGCTGGAAGACGCCCGCCAGCGCGGCGTGGTGGTTCAACAATATATTCCTGACGCTGAAACCATTCCCGATGGTCTCGAAATTATTCCGCCAACCTTATTGCTCGATCCACCGGACGATGCTTTAGTAATGCAGCAGGAAATTTTCGGGCCCTTATTGCCGCTGAAGAGTTACGACAGCCATCAGCAGGCACTCGATTATATTTTGCAGCGTGATCGACCACTGGCGTTTTATCCTTTTGATCGTGATAGTACGCGTTTGAATAAAACCCTCGACACCATTATTGCCGGCAGTGTTTGCGTCAATGACACACTAATTCAATTTGGCCAGCACGAACTGCCTATTGGCGGCGTCGGCCCAAGCGGCATGGGCCAATATCATGGTCATGCCGGTTTTTTAACCTTCAGCAAAGCGATGCCGGTAATGTATCAATCGCGTTTTAGTGGCGTGTCTTTATTCGACCCGCCCTACGGAAAACTCGCCAACTGGTTGGTTAATTTTTTAACACGATAACGCGTAGCCCGGGTCACGCTCCACCGACCCGGAGAATTAAACACACGATGCGTCAGTGATTCGTTTTCAATCAACAGCTCATTACGAAAACTGCCTTAGGGCCACGAACAACCCGGGTCGGTGGAGCGTTACCCGGGCTACGTTTTTTGGCGAAAATTATGAATAAACCAATCCTCGAAAGACCAAAATCCTATTGCGAAGCCGTCACGCGCATGGAAAAAACCAACGTCAACTGCATTTATCACGACACCGCCTATGGATTCACCATTCATGACGATAACGAATTATTCGAGCGTCTGGTCCTGGAAATAAATCAAGCAGGCTTGAGCTGGAATACCATTCTGGTAAAACAGCAAAACTTCAAGAATGCCTACCATCAGTTCAATATCAAGAAAGTGGCGGGATATAAGGAAAAAGACCGGGAGCGCCTGTTGAACGATGCGGGCATTATCCGCAACCGCCTTAAGGTCGATGCCGCCATTCACAACGCGAACATTATTTTGGCGCTGCAAAAAGAACATGGTTCTTTCAAGCAATGGCTTGACAACCATCATCCAAAAACAAAAATCGAATGGATGAAATTATTCAAACAGACCTTCAAATTTACCGGAGGCGAAATCGTCAATGAATTCCTGATGAGCACCGGCTATTTGCCAGGCGCGCATATTGAAGCCTGCGTTATCTACAAGAAAATTATCAAAACAAAACCGGCGTGGATGAGCAAAAAAATAATAGAGAGTGGCGTGGTAGCGGCGTAAGCCGCGAATTCTCCCAGCAGTTCGTAGCTTACGCCGCTCCCACGGCTCACCTGTTTTCGATTTTTTATATCAAAAAGCGTAAACATCTGGATATTTTTCCTGTTTATTAACAGCGGCCATTTCTGCTGTAAAGGCATATTGCCGCTCATTTTCGTAGGCTTTTGCCAATGCAGCGACATCTCTATTATCAGTGGCATACAAGTAATAGTAATAGCCGCTATTCTGTTCTTTCAGAAGTTCTAGCATTGCAATTGAATCGGTATCGCCAAGCTTGGCGGCCATGGAAGCGGCTGTTAATTTTAGTGTCAAGCTAGTGGTCGATTGCAGCGCAATTTTTTTCGCAATTGTGAGACAACTGTTTTTAATTGAAATAGCTGCCTTGTCGAGATCTTCGCAACCCGGAATAACATAGTTATCAAACCCCATGACCGAAGTTTCAAGCTTGCTCAAGTTTCTGGATGCAAAGCCGCTATACCAGGGAAGCTTGTAAGGAGTCTCAACATGAGCTCGATACCAGCGGGCGTTTAGCGCATTGTTGGCATCATCAAAAAACAAGGCTGCGTTCGCTCTTTGCAAAAGAATATTCTGTGTTTCAACATCTCCACGTTCGCGAGCTTCCGAAGCAGAATAAAGCCAAGTCATACCATTGTCAGGCGCAATGTTACGCAAGTGATTCAGCACTTTTCCCGCATTGCAGGTAGAAGCGTTTTTTACGCATATTGGGTATGCTGCTATCAAGATGAGAGCATTATTTTTGGTTTTATCGAGGGTCTGATTGAGAGGTGTTTTGAAATCAATCGCTTCTGCATTGGCTGCATTTAAAAAGCTTTCCGATTGCCATTCACTCAAAAAACGAGCGCCCGCAATGATTTTCATGGGATCGTCGCTGTGCAGCAAGTCGATAGCGGTCTTTTCACTATGCCGGTAATAGTCTTTTAAAACGAGTTCACTGACTTTATCGTCCGTTTTGGCCAAACTTGTAAAACTGTCTGTCAAAGTACTTGTCAGAAAAGGACGAAGAGACAATAAGCCGAGCGCAAGACAAAGTCCGATGATAGCCATGCGGATGCGACCGTGTTGCGAGAATGCGGAAAAATGTTCCTGACTCATACTGCCTCCCAGATCACTCAATGTGTTGAACAAAAATAATGCCGAGTTAGATTTTTGTTTGCATTGGTAGTCATCAATAAATACTTGAAGCATCTGTTCGCGATAATTTTCGCGAAAAGATTTTGGATAAAGGTACAAGGCAGTGCCGTATAGCTTGATCAACCAGAGGGGGCAAATTTTTGGCAATGAAGACATATTGACTCCTCTCAAATTTCAAACAAATATTGAGTCGCATAACCCACCACGCGCTGCAGGCGTTTGGTTTCTTCGCTGGTGACTTCTCGGCCAGACGCTGTTATTCGATAGTAACGACGCCGTTGATCATCCATTGCAGGGTCGGGGCGTTCGCCGGATTCTTCAATCCAACCCTGCTCGATCAAGCGTTTGATAGCACCATACAAAGTACCCGGACCGAGTTTCACTTTGTTGTTGGTCAGGTTTTCGACCGTCAACATGATCCCGTATCCGTGTTTCTCCCCCGAGAGCAGGGACACTAGGATTTGGTATTGGGCTTGGCTAGGTGTATCGGAGGAGGCGGCCATGAAGGCTCCCAGTGAAAGACTGAGCAAACTATATCGGTATACGATATATCTGTCAACGATGTATATCTGTCCTAAGCCTTGTTCAACACATGCGAATCCTGCAACAATGCGCCGCAATTGCAACGCATTGGAGTTTTTATGAAAACCGCCAGCTTTCCTTCCCTTCGAGTTGATCCCGCTTTGCGAAAGGCGGCTGAAGACGTGCTGCAAGATGGCGAAACTATTTCAAACTTCGTTGCTGATTCGATTCGCGATAGCGTTGAGCGCCGAAAAAGTCAGAAAGAATTTTTAGCACGAGGTTTGTTATCTCGTGAAGCTGCCAAACGCACAAATCAATATGTGCCTGCTGAAAAAGTAACAGAGCGCTTGGAGAAAATGCTGACCAAGGCAAAAGGAAAGGCCGGGTGAGTTATAGGGTCCGATTCACTGCGGACGCTGAAGATGACATCGTACGATTATATGAATTTGTATTAGCGCGTGATGAGAGCGACTGGCTCCCTGCGGAACGAGCGTTACAGGCAATTAAAATGGCGATAACTAACTTGCAGTTCTCGCCTTTTAGTCATCGCAAGGCCATTGCCGGAAATTCTTTTATCCGCGAATTAATTATTGCGCTTGGCGCTACCGGTTACGTCGCATTGTTTGAAATTGAGAGCGATGAGTTAGTGACGGTGGTGGCGATTCGACATCAGCGGGAAGACGATTACCTATAATTTAATGATCAATCGCCGCCATCGGATTGCCCAACTTTAGGTGCGATAGATCTCGCAGGATTTGTCGCGCCTAAAGGACGCTCCTACGTCAATCAATGATCTATCGTTGCCATGGTATTGGCAGCTGGATTTACATCGGCTTTCAGCAAATACACCAGCGGTATCGCCATAATCGTCAGCACCATCAATAACCAGAAATCATTGACGTAGGCAATTACGGCGGCCTGTCGCGAGATTTCATTATTGATCGCCATCATGCCGGCCGAGCTTGAAAGGTCCCAGGCGGCCGGTAACAAACCTGATTCGACACCGAAGGCAGGAACCCGTGCGGCGAGTTCGGAGTGATTTATTTGTACCGAGCGTGCGAGCAGTGTCATGACGACGGAAATACCGACGCTGGAGCCGATATTTCTTACCAGACTAAAAAGACTGGCGGCTTCGGTACGTTGCATGGCGGGCAAGGTTGCGTAGGCAACACTGGAAATTGGTACGAACACCAGGCCAAGACCAAGGCCTTGCATGACGCCAATCCAGGTGACGTCGAAGCGTGATACTTGCAGGCCAAATTGCGTCATGAAATGTAGCGACCAGGCGGTCAATATCATGCCGATTAGAATCGGCCAGCGCGCATCGATTTTTCCGATCAAGCGACCGACCAGCATCATGCCGAACATGGTGCCGATACCGCGTGGTGCGAGTAATAAACCGATGTCCAACACCGGGTAGTGCATAAGCTGGCTAAGATAGGGGGGCAATAAGGCAAGCGTTGAAAACAAGACAATACCGACCACGAAAATCAGCAGGCAGGCGACCGCGAAATTGCGATTTCGCCATAAAGCCAGATCAAGCAGCACGCCATTTTTCGATTGGTTTTTGCTGCGCCAATGCAGCGCATAACAATAAATTCCCAGGAAAGCGATCGCCGCTTCAATCTGTATTTCCAGCGAGCCGAACCAATCAAGGCCTTGCCCACGATCAAGAAATAATTGCAGACCGCCGATGCCTAATGCGAGATACGCAAGGCCGGTCCAATCGAGTGGTCGCGAAATGGTTTTATCTTTCGGCACACTGGCAAGAATACCCATCAAGGCAAGTATGCCGACCGGCACATTAATCAAAAACACCCAGCGCCAACTATAAAACTGAGTCAGCCAACCACCGAGCGGTGGCCCAAGAATGGGCCCGACCATAATGCCCATGCCCCAAAGCGCCATCGCTTGTCCGTGTTTTTCACGCGGGAAAATATCGAGCAATATCGATTGAGAAATAGGCACCAAGGCCGCACCAAATATTCCTTGCAGCACGCGGAACAAGACCATTTCACCAATGCCGGTCGCAATGCCGCAGAGTACCGAAGCAGCGGTAAAACCGGCGACGGCGATAATCAATAAACCTCGGCGCCCGAGCGCACCAGCGAGCCAACTTGTTACTGGTGTCATGATGGCGGCGGCAACAATATAAGAGGTCAACACCCATGCCGCTTGGTCTTGCGTGGCTGAAAGCGAACCCTGCATTTCCGGCAATGCGACGTTGGCAATGGTGGTGTCAATCGCCTGCATCAGCGTTGCCAACATCACCGAGCCGACAATCAATCCGCGATTGATCGGTGCTTTTGCGTCGTCATTCATGATTATTTATCGATTTCTTTTTCGATGTTTTAACGTGCAGCGGTTTTTTGAACGACAGGCTGGTCTAGTAAATCGACTTTGACATCGGCACTCATACCGGCACGTAGTATCGGTGAGTCGGTAGCAATATTTAATAGTTCAAATTTAACCGGAATACGCTGCACGACTTTGACCCAATTACCGGTTGCGTTTTGTGCCGGAATCACACTGAATTCGCTGCCCGATGCCGGGCTGATCGAGGCCACACGCGCCTGCCATTTCACACCGGGGTAGCTATCCACTTTTACAATCGCGCTTTGACCCACACGCATGCGCGCCAGATCGGTTTCCTTGAAGTTCGCTTCAATCCACACCGGGTCGGTAGCCACTAATGGCATCGCAATCTGGCCAATATTCAAATACTCGCCGGGCTGCAAATCATGATTGCCGATGATGCCGTCAATCGGTGCAACGACATCGACATGGGCAAGGTCCAGCAGAGCACGATCGCGTACAGCGATGGCTTCGCGGTAGTCGGGTAATTGTTCCAGTGTCGAACCGGATTGGCCGCCCAAAGTGAGTCGTGCTTTATCACGCGAGGCTAATGCGCTATCACGATTAGCCTGTGCTTCCGAGACGGCGTGGCGGGCATCATCAACGGTTTTTTGCGCAATTAATTTACGCGACAATAATTGTTGCAGACGTAAAAATTCCTGTTGCGACCAGCGCATAGTTTCATCGGCAGCACGCACACTGGCATCGGTTTCGCGCAGACCGGCGCGGCTGGCACCGGTATCGTCTGCAACTTTTGCCAGACGCGCTTCGGCCTGAGCCAAGGCAATTTTCAGTGGTGCCGGATCAATGCGATAAAGCAGATGTCCGCGTTTCACCACTTCATTCTGGCCGACCAATACTTCAATGACGCGACCGCTGACCTGCGAGGAAATCATCACGCGGTCGGCTTTTACATAGGCATTGTCGGTTTCAACACTGCGACTGGATACCACCCATTCCCAAGCAAAAAATGAAATCACCAATAAGGGTCCGGCGATCCATAGCCAGCGCGGAACGCGGCGACGTGAGGCGGCGATGGCGGGCGCAGGTTCTTTCAAACGTGCGGCAGTGGTGGATTCGGAAGTCATGGTTTTGCCTGTTTGCGGGTCGCGTTGGGGCGGCCTTCCCGATCAAGTTCGTTGAGGGTGTTTTTGACAGTTGCCAGTACACGCAGCGTGGTGTCGAGGTCTTTTGGATCAATATTGTTCAGCACGTCGTCGCGCAGCAATGCAGAAATAAGCTTCATATCGGCCATAACCTCATTGGCCTTGGGGGCGATAAACAGTCTCCAACAGCGGCGGTCGCCAGGATCGGCACGGCGTTCGATAAAACCGGCAATTTCAAGCCGATCGACGACGCGACCGATGGCGATTGCTTCAACATCCAGGTCTTCGGCGAGCTGCTTCTGGCTAAGGCCTTCGGCTCGTTGAATACGGCTAAGCGCCCGCCATTGCACGCGGGTCAGGCCCAAATGCGAGGAGCGGCGGTCGAAAACACGGCGGAAAAGCCGGGTGATATCGGCCACGGTATAGCCGAATGATGATTTTTCTGAATTATCCATGCCATGAATATAGTTGCTTAGGACATTATATTCAAGGCTTGGGTTTAAAAACTGCGGGTTTGTTCAGGAAAGTAGCAAAGAAAAAGACCAAAGAAGTCTAGGGCGGCAGTGGTGACGCGGGCAAGACATAAACTTGCTGGGCTGATGAAGCGACGAACCAACCCGGGTCAGATAAAGCCATGACCCGGGCTACGTATTTATTGAATATCCAACAAGGCTTTTTTGATGGTGTAAGGTCCTGACGTCCCGCTTTTGTAGCCTTGCGTACTGGCGTCTTTTTTGAAGGTTAAATCGAACGTCAAAGGATTGCCATTAGTGCTATCGGCAGGAGCGACGCCAATATTTGCAGTGTCGACTTGATCAATCATGCGTCTAAAGGTCGAGGTGGTATTGCCCAAGCCTGAAGAGTTCACTAAAAAAATATTCGTGGAGTCTAAGTGACCGCTAAATTGCGGTGTGCTAATCAAGGCTTTGGTCGTGGTGATAGCGCCATCACTACGGCGAAAAGAATCCCCTTTTGTTAAATAAGACAAGCGCACATTGCTGGCACTGAAATTCGTGCCAGCCGGGAAATTAATACTGCTAGCCTCAGCAATAAACACGGCGCCCGTACCATAAACTATGCCAATGTCGTCGTTGATATAAAACGCGGTGTCTTGATCAATACCATAGGCTGCGCCAACCCCTGTATTTTTCAGTGCGGCGATCATGCGGCCAAGACGGCCGGTTCTGTTCGCGCGATTATCGAAATGGGTATCGACGATAGCGTTGTTAATAAAACCGAAGCCATTTATTTTGGTGCCATAGTCGGGGTGGGTGGCATCCGGATTAGTCAAACAGCTGCGAGCGGTAGCACTATAAGGACACGCAGCCGGTGTTATTTGACGCAATGTGTTTTGATTGAGATAACCGATGCTAATGCCCTCGCCATAAGACACCGTCGGCGCAATAGCGGTGCCTGCCGAATCACCGGCATAAATTAAAGCACCTGAATTAAAACGTGTCCGCATGGCGGCCATCAGGGCAGTGTCGCTGCCATCGTCTTTTAAAAAAGTGCGCGCAAGTCGCGATTGATCACCGCCAATCACATACACTAAATCAGCCTGATTGATAATAGCGATATTGGCCAGGCCTTGTGTTGTCGTGTTGACTGAATTGTTAGCGTAGGTATTCCAGTGGCTTAGAATATGCTTAGGCGCAAAGCCGTGGCGACGAAATAAATTGGCGTACGACCATTGGCCACTTAAATCATTGGTATATTTATCAATACCTTCCAACTCGTTTAAAGCTGCTGCGGTAATAACGGCGACGCGAGGGCAACTAGTGGTGTTCCAGTTTTCATCACAATTGGTGGTACTAGTGATATTGGGTATAGTCGTATTTTTACCAGTGGCCTGACGCAAACCATCGACAAAAATACTGGTATTGGTTTGCGCAACGGCACCGCCGTTTAACCAAATTTTGCCGGCAACTGCAGGCAGCGCTGGCAAGCTGACACGCAAACTCCAGGCACCTGTTCGTGCTGCGGCTACAGCAATAGTTCGACGGTTACTGATTTTGTTGCTAGTCGTGCCGGGGTTTCTAACTATCTTTAGATAATAATCACCGACGCTACCTGCCTCGTAAGTTCCCACGGCAGGGGTGGCGGAACTGGTAGATGAAGCTACATAAGTGCCGGATGCCTTGTATAGGTACCAGTCAAAATCGGTGTTGATAGCATGTGTTAGTTGGATGCTAATGATGCCAGCTTGGCTAACATCAAACTTGAACCAGTCGATGTCACTGGCTGAACTCAGGCGACCGGTAATAATAGTGTCAGAGCACAGCGGATAATTTGCCGCAGACTCGTAGTTATTAATTTCGATTTCCGAAGTGACGCAGGCTGCATAAATTGGAAAACTTAATAGACACGCTGAGAATAGGATTATTGCTTTTAAGCAGCTATTGCATTTATTGTTCATGGATAAAATTCTCCAAATCGGGTTTGAATATCTGAAAAACCGTCCGTGGTTTTATAAATTGTCAATGTAAAGTGCAGGGTTGATGACTAAAGCGAATAAACTCGACCCCGCGCAATAGTCGTCAGCGGGCAGAGCGTGTCGGCGTCCAGCAAAAGCAAGTCGGCATCAACGCCAATGTCTATCCGGCCTTTTTGCTTCAGGCCCCAGTGATTGGCGGGCGTTTTAGTGATGGCACTGAGCGCGGTTTCCAATGCAATGCCATGTTGCTGCACGGCTTCACGCAATGATTCGCTAAGGCTCGATAATGATGCCGTGCCCATGCTAATTAGTTGCCCGTCCGTATCAAATAATGGCAGGCTAGCCTGGCCATCGGAGCTCATGCTGATGCGGTCAATAGAAACTCCAGCAGCTAACAGTTCCTTCAATGCCAGTGCTGCGGGTACTTCACCGACGGCAATAAAATCCGGCGTGGTGCTGGTAGTTAAATCAACATTGCCGCCACGCAAGCCCCAGGCAATACCTTGTGACAATAATTGACGTTGCCGATTGATATGCGTCGGCAACCATTGTTGAATATTGATGCGATGTTGCGTGCAAGCGTGATCAAGCAGTAGCAAGCCTTCTTCGTCGTCGCCCATATGAATTAAAACAGTACCGCGTTTGCCCGACAGCATGCCACCGACATGGGCATCGGCAGCAATACGTGCAAGTTCATCCACCCGGGGCCTTGAACTGCGGTGGTCAGCAACGGCCACCTCACCCACGCCGATAATGTCGGGTATTAAAACGATGTCATCGCGCACGCTGCCGGTAATGGTGCGTATTGGAACGCGATACGAACCGGTTAATGCATAAGCGCTTAAACCACTGGCCGATAATGCACGTGCGCAGGCCAGTAAATCTTGCAGACTGCGCGTGATGTCGTCGGTTCCTAACGCGCCAATCAAGGTGGTCACACCCGCTGCAATGGCTTGTTCGGCTTTTAATGCAATAGTGCGCGAAGCAAAACCGCCTTCGCCACCGCCGCCGCTAATATGCACGAGTGAATCGACAAAGCCCGGCGTCAACAATAAACCCTGACCCTCAATTTCTTGGCAGGGCAGATTTTTATTGGGATGTAAATCATGGCCAATGGCGGCAATTTTATCGTTCGCTAAAAGCACATCGCAAACACCCAGCGGCGCGGGCGAATACACCTGCGCATTTCTTATCAAGGTAAACATATCAGGCGTATCCGCTTAGAACCGCATAAGCAACGAAGGCCGATGCCAAGAGCAGCAAGCCGAGTTCAAATTTCCAGATTGCGCGCAGCCATTGGGTCCAACTCAGGCCGGCAACGCCAATAGCACCCATTAAAACCGCCGAAGTCGGCACAATTAAATTAGTTACGCCATCGCCCAATTGAAATGCGAGCACGCTCACTTGTTTTGTAACGCCGACCAGTTCGCCCAAGCCAGCCATCAATGGCATCGTGATTGCTGCTTGCGCGGAACCGGAGGTCACAAAAAAATTAAAGCCAGCCTGGGTCAGCAACATGCCTTGCGCCGACACTAATTCTGGCAAACCATTCAAGCTGCTGCCCAGTTCGTACAACAAAGTATTGAGGACCGATGCCTTGTGCGGATCGGCGCCACCCAGCAACCAAAGCAGGCCTTTTGCGCAAGCAATGGCCAATGCTACCGGCACCATCTGACCCACACCGGCGGTAAACTTTTCCGCCATGTCGTTAAGGCTCATGCGTTTATCAATCACCGAAATAAAGCCGACCACCAAACCCAGGGTAAAAAACTGGGTGGCGATTTGTGGAATGTAATAGCCTGCCGTTGTCACACCCCAAATAATCCAGACGACATTGGCTAATACTGCGAACAAGATTAATCGATCAGCCCAGTTCATCGGCGTGTCTTGAACGCCGACGTGGGCAGCAAGATCCGGCGTATGCCGATGTCTGGCGGCATATCGCAAAGTAAAAATAATGCCAAACGCGGTGAAGCAAACCCACATCACCACACGCAAACCAGCACCCGACAAAATAGGCAAACCGACAATGCCTTGCGCAACCACCACGCTAAACGGATTCATCCACGAAGTGCCAAAACCAATTTGGCTTGCCATGTAAGTGCACATTACTGCACTGGCGCGCGGCAAACCCAGGCGATCAACCAAAGGTAATAACAGCGCGAGAAACGCGATGGTTTCTTCGCCCATACCAAACACGGCACCGCCTAGCGAAAATGCTATAAAAAAACCTGCCAATAACAAACCAGGGCGATGACTGGTTTTCGCCGCTAGCCGAATGAAACCTCGATCAACGGCGCCGGTGGCGTTGATGATGCCAAACGCGCCGCCAACAATCAGAATAAATGCAATCACACCAACGGCAGCGCTAGTGCGGCTGCCGGATGTGAAGCCCTCAAACAGAAAATTTAAAAACCCGACGCCTTCGCCGGCAGAAAACAACGACATGCTGCTGGGCGTGTCACTGAAATGAAATCGATTCAGCGCCATCGGCGCGCCGGCTTCAAAATAGCCGGCGGGCACGAAGGGCACCAACAAGGCAAACACGACTGCAACGCCAAACAAAATAATCAGCGTATTCAGGCCAGAGCCGGAGGTTTTTTGCGCAGCAGTGTTTGCAGAGCTTGTCATAAATTAAAACCTGTACTCGTAACTGACGGTATAGAAGCGCCCCATCGAACTGTGATTGAAAAAATCCACGCCAGCAGTCGAACCCAGGGCTTGCGGCGGCTCACGGTCAAACAAATTGCGAACATTGAACGCCAAATATTGCTCTTTGCTTAGTGTCCAACCCACATTCAAATCGAAAATGGTGGAAGAGGCCACTTTGCTGCCAACCGGAACATTCTGGCGTTGATCATCATCGTAATACGAGCTGGTGTATTTCGCCGACAAGCTGGTGCTGAAATCTTTATAACGCCAACGTGCGCCGACAGTGCTTAACCATTCGGGATAACGGAATTCGCCAGCACGATCAACCAAGCGCTGTCCGTTGATGCAGGCACCGGCGCCACGGCGTGTTGCGGGCCTCAAGCTATCGCAACTTTCCGAGCGTTCAAATGAACGCGTGTAAGTGGTATCCAAATAGAAACGGAAACGACCGGCTTCACCAGCATCCCAATCGTGCGTTACCGAGAAATCAACGCCATCGGTTTTTTGTACGCCGATATTGATGAGTTCCAAGTGCACGTTTCTTATCCGACTATTGAACGTACCGTTATTTGTTTCGATACCCACTTGTCCTGAAGGGAGCGTAAATCTGGGCACGACAAGCGAAGGGTTCGTAGCTGCACGGCGGAATAATTCAAACGGGTCAATATCAACCAGATTTTTATTATTGAAATTCCAATAATCCAACGAGAATGTGGTGTGGTCGCCAGCATTGAAAACCGAGCCTAAATACCAGGCATTCGCCGTTTCCGGTTTCAAATCAGGATTGCCATAAATTTCTGACAGATAGGAGCGTTCGCTCGTGCTGCCACCGCAAAGTGAGCTGCTGAACTCGCCGCCCACTGGGCAGGTCAAAACGCCGGAGCTGAGTGTAGTTCCTGCACCCACTTGCGCCAGAGACGGCGCGCGGAAAGAACTGTTCCAGCCGCCACGAATCAGGAATGATTCGGTTGGCTGCCAACGAAAACTCGCAGCAGGATTAAAGTCACCACCAAAATCCGAATAATGGTCGTAACGACCCGCTACGCGAACTTCAAAAGTTTCTGTAATCGGCAATAAGGCTTCGGCAAAAAAAGCATACGAGGTGCGGCTGGCATCGGCAGCAGTCGAGCCAAAACCAAGCACGGGTACGATACCGGTAACGCGATCAGCCGTGGCTAGTAGTGATGGTTCGTCGGTAATTTCTTCGCGTCTTACTTCGGTACCAAACGCCCACTGAACGTCGCGGTCACCAATTTTTCCGAGCGCGCCATTGAACTTGGCATCCCAGCTGTAGAGTTTGCTTTCGCCTTTGCGATTGACGTCTTCACTGAGCAAATCCAGTAATGCAGCTGAATTGTTGGTTCCACCATTGAAGGGATTGTAGAAAAGTCTTGTAGTACCCGGAGCGCATGCAGTGGCGGGATTTGTCGATATTGTTCCATCACTGCAAAGTGTGCCGATAAGCCCTGCTTCAAAACGCTTGCGATTATAAATACCGGCTAACGCCACTTGTTCGGATTTTGATTGTGAAAAACTCAGTGCGCTTTCCCAATCCCATGCGCCTACCGTACCTTTTAAACCACCGAGTGCGCGCCATGCATTAGTCGTCACGTCAACAGTACGAAGTTCATTAAAGCGACCGTAAGCATAAAGGCCTTCAATGGCAGGATTGAATCCCAGTGCAGTTACCAGCCCTGGGGTTATATTGGGATGTGTGCCGGAAATCCGTGCATCCCAGGGCGAACCTTCCGTGGTGGCGGTGGCAGTGTTACGACCGAAGGAAATGTCTGAAAAGAATTCCAGGTTGTTAGAAAAATTGTAACCGAATGAACCTAGTACACTGAGGCTTCTGCGCGCGGGGTCGGTTGCAGTAAAGGCATTGCGATTAAATTCGCAATATTCACCATCCGGGCCTGACGGCAATGGATTGTCATCATGACGCAATGAGGCTGGGCATGAAGCTTCGACAACATCGAAATAGTCAATATTGGCGTTGTTGAAGCTGGCATACGTACCTTGCCTTGAAGGCCTTGGCGAATTCGCCGTACTGAGACGATCACGGTCATACAGCGCCGCTTTTTGATACAAATCCACCACGACTAAAGCACGACCTTTATCGCTGGTTTTACCCCAGACCAAATTGGCATTATTGCGTGAATCATTACTGCTGGCTTCGGATTCACCGGTGCTTAGCGATAACTGGCCGCCATCAAAATTTTTGCGAAGAATAAAGTTCACGACACCGGCTACCGCATCGGCGCCATAAATTGCCGAGGCGCCGGTAGTAAGAATTTCAACACGATCAACTGCCGATAGCGGGATCATATTGACGTCAATAAAGTTTTGCGAGCCGTTGGCGAAAGACGAAGCTGCAATGCGGCGGCCATTGATCAAGGTCAGTGTGGAAGCCGTACCTAAACCGCGCAGCGAAATACCGGCCGAGCCTGCTGGTGAATCGGCTTGGCGCGCACCACTACTAGTAGTGCTGAAATTACCGGTGCCACCGCCGGTTTCACTTATTTTATTAATTAAATCAGTGACGCTAATTGCGCCAGATTCTTTAATGTCTTGCGCCGTAATGATGACAACGGGCTGCGATTTAGCAAGATCAACGCCCTTGATATTGGAGCCGGTCACAACAACGGTATCAATCGTTTTGGCTCCATCGGTTTGATTGTTAGATGTTGCAGATTGCGTTTGAGCAAAAGCATGCGAGCTAAGCGCCATCGCCACGGCGACAGCAAGCGGTTTGGACAAATTCATGGTGGAATCCCCTAATTCGGCCCGTGGCGTTAACGCCTAAAGGCACAGACAATGATTGCAATTAAATTAGCAACAGCATTGGGCAGACTGCGTCGCAGCCCGCTGGGGATCTACTCGTCCCACCATTCGCTCAGGTAATACACCGAGCCGATGTGACGGATGTGAGTACGCTTGTTGGACATGGCGACTTCTTCCGGTAACGCGGTTTTTATACTCCTGTCATAAAGCCCGCGTCAACTAGCAAATTGAATTTATTGCGTTCAGGAATCCAAAAAATATAAATTCAGACGTAGGAGCAACTGTCTGCATCAGATAGTTGCCGCCTGCCATTCGGTGCCATCGCGCAGCATGGCATTTAGCTGGGTGATGAAGGATCTCAAGCAGGCAA
>JAYSQD010000188.1:0-7726 GCA_043721835.1 Arenimonas sp.
CCCTCAGCTTCAAAATAAATAAGATCATTCGCATTGACCGCGCCTGATTGCCCCATGCTGATGGTGCCGGACTTTCGTAAATGCAATTCATCACGATGCAGGCGTAATTCCTCGTCCCCGCCTAACTTAACGTAAGTGGCATTTGTGGAACGATCAGCAATCATGAAATGGCCGCGCTTGAACTCGATTTGAGCATGGCTACGACTCACCCAATCGGCTTCGACCGTAAGATTATTGGTGCCTTCGCGGCCCATCATAAAGGGCTCGGAATTCTGGTCGATTTCTATTAATTTGCCGCGATGACGCAAGGTTAGCTTGGCGATAGTTTCGACCGCACCTGGCAAATCCTGTAAACGGATGGCACTTTGCACCATGGTCATGCCCGAAGTGTCTTCTTGCCAGATCACATCGACAATATCGATCGGGAATAATTTTCCATTGACTCGGGCTTTGCCAAGACTGCGGGTTTCCGGCATTTTTCCAGAAACCGACTTGGTGGTGCTAAGCGTAGTAACAATTTGTTCGCGCTTAGCCAGCGATGCCATACGGGCGGCGGTATTGACCGCGTCGCCATAGACATCGCCATTCTCATCCAAGGCTTCACCGAAATGCAGACCAATACGAATCGCCAGATTGTCACGGACAAAATTGATATCTCTGGCCATTTTACGTTGCATGTCAACCGAGGCCAGAATGCCGTTCATGGCGGCTGGCAAGGTACACATAATTTCATCGCCAATGGTCTTGATGACACGGCCACCGTGCTGCACGCAAATATCCGATAAAGCCGTTAGTACGGCTGAAATTAAGCGGCGGGCTTCAACATCGCCTTTAGTTTCGAATATACGCGTACTGCCGCTGACATCAGCAAATAAAATGGCTTGTGGACGTGATGAACTCATAGGACAGAGTGTAACCTGAGCGAGCGAGCTTCGCAGCTCTATGTGAATAGATAACGAATTTAGACGAGCTCTCCGGACATGGCAACAATATCGGCCTCGCTCGGGATCACCAAAAATGCCGCACCCGCCAGCGGCGTGTAGGTATCTTGGCCGACCACGCGGCGCAGTGGTTTCGCACCCTGCCCTGATTCCACCACAGCGGTAATAATGCCCTCGCCGACCCCGGCACTGCGACGGCCTTCATCGACCACCATGATACGAGCACATTCCCGTGCATGTTTGGCAATTTCGGCGGTATTGAGCGGCTGTAGCCAGCGCAAATCGACCACACGGACTTTCCAGCCATGGTTTTTCTCGATGTCGCGGGCGGCACGCAGGCTCATGGGCACGCCATTGCCGAAGCTGAAAATCACCATATCCTTGGCAGTCTCGTTATAGACGCGGGCCGAACCGATTTCCATCGACTCTTCGGGTGCCGGATATTGAGTCAGCCATTGGCCATCACCGGCCTCGTATAAATCTTTCGTCATATACAGAGCAATCGGCTCCAAATACGCACAGACACGACCATCGACTTTTGCCAGCGCCATCATGCTGCGCAGCATGGTCGCGGCATCGTCGCCACGGCTTGGGCAACCGACAACGAGGCTAGGAATGTCGCGCAGGGCGGTAATCGAATTGTCATTATGGAAATGGCCACCGAAGCCGCGTTGATAGCCCAAGGAGGCAATCCGCATCACCATCGGGTTTCTGAATTGACCATTGCTGAAAAATTGTAGCGAGCAAGCTTCGCCGCGAATCTGGTCGCAGGCATTGTGGAAATATGCCAAGTACTGAATTTCCGGCAACGGCAACATGCCCATATTCGCAAAGCCCTGGGCCAGGCCAAGAATCATGGTCTCATCAAGCAAGGTATTGAAAACCCGTGAGCCTTTGAACGACTTTTGCAGGCCTTTGGTAACGGTATAGACGCCGCCTTTCAGTGCAACATCTTCGCCGAACAATAAACTTTCTGGATATTTGCAGAACAAATCATGCAGTGCGTTATTGATTTGAATCGCCATATGACGGGGCGCAAGTTTTTCCGGCAATTTTTCTTCGCCACCGAATATCGCAAGGCGCTTTTCGGCGTAATCGGAACGGGCGGCTTCGGCTTTAACTTTGTCGGGCGTGTACGGTGCCAACGGGGCCATGACGTCGGCTAGATTATCCAGCTTGGGCAAGCTATCGGCTTTTTCTGCCGCCGCAAAACAGAGCTTGCGAGTGGCTTCGTATTTCGCGAGCACTTCTTGCTTGCTCATTAAGCCAGAACTCAGAGCGATTTCGGCCGAGCGCAATAAGGGGTCGCTGGCTTCCACCGCCATCAGTTCTTCAAAGCTGCGCCACTCGATTTCAAAATCGGTACCGGCATGGCCCATGATGCGCGTCGTTTTAAGATGCAAAAATGTCGGGCGACGCGTTGTGCGGCAATGATTAACAGCAGCGGCCACTTGTGCATAACCGCTGGCAATATCCAGACCATCGGCAAAGAAATAATCCAGACCGGGGCGCTGCTGGAATGCGTTGGCGATCCAGCCACTTGGGGTTTTTACCGAAATACCAATGCCGTTATCTTCGCAAACATACAAAATCGGCGCTGGCAGCTTTTGGTATGCCGTCCACTGCGCGGTGTTGAAAGCCGTTTGTGCAGTCGCGTGATTGCTGGAAGCATCGCCAAAAGTACAAATGGCAATCGAGTCTTCCGGAATCGGCAAAGTATGGCCAATACGTTTTGCTTGTTCGATAGCGATTGCGGTTCCTAGCGCTTTCGGCAAATGCGATGCGATGGTCGAAGTTTGCGGCAATACCCATAGCGGCTTGCTACCCCAGACTTTATGACGACCACCAGAAATGGGGTCGGCTTTACTTGCAGCAAAACTCAAGGCCGAATCCATAATCGGGTCCATGCCTGGCAATTTGCGGAAGCGCTCGGCCATAAAGCCGCCAGAACGATAGTGCAGGAAAGCCGGATCGGTATGACGCGTCAAACGCGCCACCATCGCATTACCTTCGTGGCCGGAGGAACCAATCGTGTAGAAAACCTTGTTCTGCACGCGCAATACTCGAGCCATTAAATCAAGATGACGACTGATTAATTGCGATTCAAATAAATCGACAAAATCCTTTGCGGTGCAAAGACTACCCGGCAGTATTTCTTCATTCGGCGTTGGCTTGCTATCGACCTGACCAGACCAGTTATTAACGAATTCGACAAAATTTTCATCGCATACCAGAGCGCGATTGACATTTTTTTGACGGGCTGGAATTAGTACAGGTTGAGCAGACATAGTTTTATTCTTTGAATTAATTATTAATTTTCCTGCGCCACGAAACCGGGCTGCGAACGAACTCGTTGCAGCCAATTTTGCAGATGCGGATAACGCGTTAAATCGAAACCGCCGGTAGCAGCATCGTGGGTATAGGCATACAGCGCAATATCGGCAATCGAAAAACCGCTTTCAACCAAATATTCATGTTGGGCAAGATGTTTTTCCATCACTGCCAATGCCTGATAACCACGCTCAAGCAGACGCGGTAAATCGGCATGACGTTCGTGGGTTTCTGGCAGATATTTTTTAATAAAGCGGGCGACGGCAACGTATGGCTCATGGCTGTATTGTTCGAAAAACAACCATTGCAAGACATTCGCCTGCAACCATTTGTCGTTCGGAAAAAGATTTGTGTCGCTAGCCAGATAACACAGAATCGCATTCGACTCCGGCAGAGTTTGCCCTGCCTCGGTTTCCAGCAAAGGCACTTTGCCGTTGGGATTTTTGGCCAGATATTCTGGCGTACGGGTTTCGCCTGCCGCGCTATTCACATAAACCCAGCGATACGGCTTGGCCAATATTTCCAGCAACAACTGCACTTTGTAGCAATTGCCGGAGGACTTCATTCCATAAATAGTGTTCATAGCGACACAGCCTGTAGTGAAACCTGTTTCTTGCCATCACTTGTTGCCTGCGTGCCAACTTCCGCAAAACCATAGCGCTGATGAAAACGCCGCGAGGCTTCATTGGGTGGCTCGATATCGAATTCGCAGGTAATGCGTATAGCGCCATTACTCCGCGCATACGCAAAAATATCCTCGTACAATTTATTTCCGATACCACGACATTGATGTTGCGTGCTAACTACCACGCGATCGATATAAAGAAATTGTTCGTATTGATTCACGAACCAGCGATAGTTAGTACTGTCGTATTGCGTGCCTTCGCGAAACGCCAAAAGAAAGCCGACAATTTCATTGTCAATTTCCAGTACACGATGGTAATCGGCTTCGGCATGAAGTGATTGAAGTCGTGGCAAGGAAAGCGGACTCAAGAAATGCACAGACTCTGCGTTCAAACGAAGAATCTTTGCAAAATCATTGGCGTTGGCATTACGAATTAACATTCGCCATTAAAACGCATTGATACCCGTCAACTCGCGGCCAATCACCAGTTGATGCACGGTTTCGGTGCCTTCATAGGTGATCACCGATTCAAGATTCAATGCGTGGCGAATCGGACAATATTCGGTGGTGATACCCGCGCCGCCGAGAATGTCGCGGGCTTCGCGAGCGATATCCAAAGCCATACGCACATTATTCCATTTCGCCAAGCTGACTTGGGTTGGCTGCATATTGCCGGCATCTTTCAAACGACCGAGCTGCAGGCTCAACAATTGCGCCAAAGTTATGCGACGTGCCATATCAGCCAATTTCAATTGAATGGCTTGATTGGCACCTAATGGACGACCAAACAGAATGCGAGTTTTGCAGTATTCTGTAGCTTCGGTCAGACAGGCTTGGGCCGCGCCAATCGGACCCCAGGTAATGCCGTAACGCGCTTGTGTCAGACATCCCAACGGACCTTTCAGACCTTTCACGTTTGGCAAACGGTTGGCATCCGGCACGCGCACATTGTCGAAGAACAAGGCCGAAGTAACCGAGGCACGCAAGCTCATTTTCTTGTGGATTTCCTGAGCGGCAAAGCCTTTCATGTCTTTTTCAACGATAAAGCCCTGAATGCCTTCGTCGGTCATCGCCCAAACAATGGCGATATCGGCGAGGTTGCCATTGGTAATCCACATTTTTGCGCCGTTGAGAATCCAGTCATCGCCGTCTTTCTTTGCGGTGGTTTTCATGTTCATTGGATCGGAACCGCCGTGCGGTTCGGTCAAACCAAAGCAACCGATAATTTCGGCCTTCGCCATACCCGGCAAATATTTCATGCGTTGTTCTTCGGAGCCGTAGGCATAAATCGGATACATGCAGAGCGAACTTTGCACAGATACAAAACTACGAATACCGGAATCGCCGCGCTCCAGTTCCTGGCAGATTAAGCCGTAGCTGACCGAATTCAGACCGGCACAACCGTATTTTTCTGGCAGCGACGAACCCAGTAAACCCATGGCGGCAATTTCTGGCACTAATTCTTTCGGAAAACGGCCTTCACTAAAGGCATCACCAATAATCGGAATGATTTTTTCATCGGTAAAACGCGCCACCGCGTCTTGAATCATTCGCTCTTCTTCTGTGAGCATAGAACGAATATCGTATAAATCGGTCGGGTTAAGGGCCATGGGAATAATGCCTAGCGTGAAAAGACCACCATTTTAGCGGTTTATAAGCGGCAGCGGCACCCCCTAAACAGATGTATTCGCGCTGAATTGACGCCATTTTCATCTGCAAATTTAGAATTACGCGTGTTATATAACAGGCTGGTTTTTAGGAGTTATGCAATGTCCAATCCCCTGCTCGGCCCGATTCTTGGCTTTGCCTCGCGTCTGCGATTTCCGACCCTTTTTTTAGTGATCGCCGCGTTGTTCGCATTTGATCTGGTTATTCCTGACTTTATTCCTTTTCTGGATGAAATCTTGCTGGGCCTAGGCACCGTATTGCTAGCCTCTTGGAAGAACCGGAAAACGCCTGCTGAGTCCAGCAACAGCAAGCCGCCGATTGAAGGCGAGTTCAAAAAAGAATGAGTGTAATGGGCTTCGACTTATTTGACAGCCATAGCCATCTGGATGCGCCAGAATTTGAGCACGATAGAAGCGCAGTAGTTTCTCGTGCTCAAGCCGAAGGCGTGAAGCAACAATTACTACCTGCGGTCGAATTTGCCAGCTGGAGTAATCTGAAAGATGTCTGCGCTCAATACACGGGCTTGTATCCGGCTTACGGTCTGCACCCAATGTATCTTGCATCGCATCGACCCGATCATATTCCAGCATTGAGAACATGGATTGAACAGGAAAAACCCAATGCTGTCGGTGAATGCGGCCTGGATTTTTTTATTGAAGGTCTGGATGCCGAGCAACAACGCTTTTATTTTATCGAACAGTTAAAAATCGCTCGTGAATTTGAACTGCCGGTAATTATCCATGCACGTCGTGCCGTTGATGAAGTCATTGCCAGCATTAAAAAGATCGGTTCGTTACGCGGCGTGATTCATAGCTATTCCGGCAGTGAAGAGCAAGCACGGCAATTATTCAATTTAGGTTTTTCACTTGGAATCGGTGGGCCGATTACTTATGATCGCGCACAACGTTTACGTCGCTTAGTCACGAACATGCCGGTAGAGTTTTTATTACTCGAAACCGATTCGCCTGACCAACCCAATGCCGATTATCGCGGTCAACGCAATGAACCCGCTTGCATGATAGATGTTTTGAAAGTGGTAGCGCAATTGCGTGGACAATCGGAAGAAGAGATTGCATATGCGACGACCAAAAATGCGGAAGCCATGTTTTTGAATAAAAGTGTGTCTTAAAACCTGTCGTGGGAGGGCCATAAGGCCCGAATTGTCTAAGTAAATACCAATTGTTCGGGCCTTACGGCCCTCCCACGAGGCTAAATAAAATCAATCCCGAATCGGCGTTACCGTGGCACCAGGCGTCACATCACCCACAACATCAGCACCTTTCGGCGGTGTAAAAGTAAAATCCGTCTTGATAAATTTCGGATTGCGCTGCCACTGTGTAAAACTGATCACCGTGCGCTGACCAAGCCCATCGTAAAGCTCCATACGGGCCAGACCTTGCGGAGAAAAGCCCAGCATGGCTTTTTCAAACGGCGCTTCATCAGGTTTTTTAGGTTTCAGTAGTAACCATTCAAGCCCATTCGCTTTGGCTGCTTCGCTAACTTTAAATTGGCGATCCATTTCACTGCTATCAATCAATACAGCCAATGGACTTTTGGATTCCTCAGCGCTTTGATTGCGCACAGTCACTTGTTCCAGATCCGGGTCATAAATCCAAATGCGATTACCATCGGCCACAATGGTTTGTGGATAGGGTTTCAGTGTTTGCCAACGAAATTGTCGTGGCGCTTTTAACTTGACGACACCCGTCGATTTGTCACTGACTTTGCCGGCGGGGTTATAGACCGTCTGTTCAAATGGACTGCTTAAACCTTGCAGATTTTTAGTGAATGTCGTCATTTGCTGACGGGCACCGGCATGGGCAATTCCTGTCGTCAAAGCTAGAAAGATAAAAAGACCACGGATCATGATTGGCATAAGTGATGGCTAAAGAATTTAGGAAAGTGTGCAAGAGTGCTGATGAATGTAGAAGCAATGCGCAGAACCGTAGGAGCGCCTTTAGGCGCGAATAAATCTGATGCAGGACCGAGCTATGCTCGCGAAATGCCTCGCCGCAGACTTTTCGCGAGCATAGCTCGGTCCTACATTTGACATCATCGCAGACCTTTCGCGCCTAAAGGCGCTTGTGTCTGCAATATGTACTACTGTTGAAGTGAGAGCAGAGTACGGCAAGCCGTTAGGACGATGTGCTTAAAGCACGAG
>JAYSQD010000189.1:0-3758 GCA_043721835.1 Arenimonas sp.
CTCGTGCTTTAAGCACATCGTCCTAACGGCTTGCCGTACTCTGCTCTCACTTCAACAGTAGTACATATTGCAGACACAAGCGCCTTTAGGCGCGAAAGGCCTGCGATAATCTCTTTCGCAGGCCTTTCGCGGCTTACACCGCTCCTACACGAAAAACGCCCCGACATGCGGGGCGTTTTTGAATCGAAACAAAATAAAATTAAGCAGCTTTGCGACGCGTAGTCTTGGCAACACGCTTAACGGCACGTTTCACAACGCGCTTCGCAGCAGCAGGCTTTTTAGCCACGGCACGCTTGGTTTTAGCCGCTGTTTTCTTGCCGAACTTGGCGAGCACTGGCGCTAAACGGGTTTCAGCTTGGGCTTTGGCTTCGTTAACTACAGCCAATACTTGCTTTTGGAATGGCGCTATTTTGGCTTTAAATTGCTTTTGAATTTTTGTGCCTTCGGTTTGCGCTTGCTTGTTTAATTGATTGAACTTGGTTTCCGCTTGCTTGCGCAATTTCTTGGCAGTTTTTTCGCCATTTTTTACGCTGTCATTCAAATAGGTACTGAAATCGACCACGTTTTGCAGGGCATTGGCATAGCTCGAAATCGCTTTTTTACGGCCGAGTGATACAGCGCCAATACCGGCTAATAATAAATCACGTGAAGCGGCTTCGGTTTTCTGCGTTGTTGCGCGAACAGTTTTTACAGTCTTCTTGGTACGTGCCATATAACACCTCGTATGTAGATGGTTGGCCGTATGGCCGGGAGATTTAGAGTGGAGTGTTGTGCTAAATGCTTGAGTTTTCACACTAAACAGGCTTTTGCGAAAGAGCTTTTACTCTGACTCGCTTGCACATCGCGCATGTTCGCGACATGCTTGGCGAAATATTGGAGATCATCATGGCGAGCAAAAAATCGAGCTGGGCTAAATTTCCATACGATCAAAAAGCGTATGATCTTAGTGGCGATAAACTAAAAAAAGCATGGGCCACGCTACACAGTGGTGACGGCGAACCCTACCCAGACGATAAACGTGCTGCTGCATTGATAAAAGCTGCCGGAAAATCAGCTCCGAAAGCGCTAAGCGCTGAGGACTTGGCAAACCAATTACAACAAGCATGGGCCGCTTATCATCATGGTGATTTTCAGCAGGCATTTGAATTATCCGAAGCACTTGGGCCTGTCGGCGCATCGGTTGCTTGCAAAGCCTTGGGCATCCACACCACGTATTTAGTCGATGATGAAGACGAGCAACTCAAGCGCTTTGAACAAGCCGGTAAACTTGCCGAAGCCGCAATCGCCGCACTACCCAATGAGGCAAACAGTCATTATCGATTTGCCTTTGCTATGGGCCGCTACAGTCAGGGTATCAGTATCGTCAAAGCCATTAAATTAGGCTTGGCCAGCAAAGTCCGTAAAGCACTGGACACGACGCTGGAATTATCACCCAAACATGCCGAAGCACAAACGGCACTCGCGCTTTATCATGCTGAAATTATCAATAAAATTGGCGCCATGATTGGCGGCATGACTTACGGCGCAAAAGCTTCCGAAGCCGAAAAATTAATGGCGTCGGCATTAAAATTAACACCCGATTCGCCGATCGCGCATTTGGAACACGGCAATATGCTGATGCTTTTATATGGCGACAAAAAAGAAGACACCGCTGCCAATGCCATCGAAAAAGCCAGCAAGCTTAAACCCAAAGACGCCATGGAAAAACTCGATGCCGAGCATGCCAAAGCGCAATTAGAATAAGTCGTAGCCCGGATCACGCTCCACCGACCAGTCGACATTACAACGTAGGGGCGCCTGCTTGCTGCGCCCAAGGTCTGCGACAATCTGACACGGGGCGCAGCAAGCAGGCGCCCCTGCGGACTAAAAACGTCGAAGAAAATTTCTGGGAGCATCGGAATGCCCGTGTCGATGGAGCGTGACGCGGGCTACGATTTTATTTCTTCGCCATAAACGCGGCCAAATTTGCAGCCGCTTGGCTTCGCACTTTATTTTTCAGAAACGGCGTCCAGCCCAACACAACACCAATGGCGCCGAAAGCTTTTCTAGACCATCGCCAGAAACTGAAATAATCATGATGCGAAATAATCAAACCGTCTTTAAACTTGAATTGGGCATCAATAATATTGTGCACCATGCGCCCGGTGGCACTAAAGCGATAATGCGGCTCCCAATGGGCCTCACCATTTTGCTCATCGGCGGCAATACCGGAAAACTCAAGCTTCCAAACATCGCGGCCTTTCTCTTTTACCGTGGTGCATAACATGGTCCACATTGCGACGATTTCTTTTTTGCCATGCAACGAAAATGCCGGGTCTTGAAACTCGGCATTCTCGTGATAACAACTTGCCATGGTGTCGGCGTCGCACACAGCAAATGCAGAATAAAACTTGCTCAGTAATTCGGCATTTGCATGTGCCATGGATTTACCTCAATCCGGTTTCATTACGGGCAATCACCATGCGCTGAATTTCGCTGGTGCCTTCATAAATTTCGGTAATTTTTGCGTCGCGGAAATAACGCTCTAGCGGCATTTCTTTGGAATAGCCCATACCGCCATGAATTTGTACCGCCGCATGGGTAATCCACATGGCATTTTCTGACGCTGTTAATTTTGCAACTGAGGCTTCGGTACTAAAACGTCCGCCGTTTTTATCGGTTTGTGCTTTTGTCCAAGCCGCGCGCATTGTTAAAATATGCGCAGCATCTAATTTACATTTCATGTCGGCAATTTTTGCCTGAATCATCTGGAAGCTGCCAATCGGCTGACCAAAACTTTTGCGTTCTTTCACGTAGGCAACGCTGGCTTCATAAGCAGCACGCGCCAACCCAACGGCTTGGGCGGCAATACCGATGCGACCGGCATCTAAAACGCCCATCGCAATTTTGAAACCTTCGCCTTCAACGCCAAGTACTTCATCGGCTTGCGCCACGTAATCCTGAAATTCAATTTCGCAGGTTGCCGATGCACGAATACCTAATTTAGGTTCGGTTTTGCCGCGGAAGAAACCTTTTTTGTCAGTATCAATCATGAAAGCCGTAATGCCTTTGGCACCTTTACTCGGCTCAGTCATGGCGAAAAGTACGATGTACTTGGCCACTGGCCCGGAAGTAATCCAGCTTTTTTTACCATTGATAACATAGGTGCCATCGTCTTGTTTAACGGCGCGGCAACGCATGGCAGTGGCGTCAGAACCCGATTGCGGTTCGGTCAAAGCAAATGCCCCAATGGCAGTGCCTTCGGCAATGGCTCTGACATACAGCTGTTTCTGGGCTTCGGTACCAAATTTCAGGATGCCATTGCAAAACAGCGAATTATTCACTGACATAATGGTGGAATGCGCGCAATCGCCAGCAGCGATTTCAATAATAGCTAACGCATAACAAATCGGGTCCATGCCGGCACCGCCATATTCGGCCGGCACTTCAATACCCATCAGGCCGTTTTCGCCGAGTGTTTGAATATTTTCCAGCGGAAATTCACCGGTTCTGTCGAAATGTTCAGCGCTAGGAGCAATTTTTTCCTGAGCGATTCGACGAGCAACGTCTTGAATCATCAATTGTTCTTCGGTGAGATTAAAATCCACGGTAGCCTCGTATATAAATTCCAAGCGCCATTGTAGCTGTTTGTGATGTCAAAGGTTAGTCAGTATTGCGTGAAAAATGCGCTTGACCAGACGCCAAAGCCCGTCTAATCTGCTTTATCTTAAAATCGCGATGAAAAGATATAATGGATCTTGAAGCTTGGTCAGCCTGCC
>JAYSQD010000190.1:0-27576 GCA_043721835.1 Arenimonas sp.
ACCACTCTTTATATATATCCACTAGGTTAATGGGGCATACGGCATGCGTTTTAGTCTTTCTCGCGAAGTTCTTTTAAAACCCTTACAGCAAGTCGTCAATGTGGTTGAACGCAGACAGACACTGCCAGTACTTGCCAATTTATTGGTCTCGGTGGAAGGCAATAAACTTTCAATGACCGGTACCGATCTTGAAGTGGAAATGATTGCCCGCTCAGAAGTAGAGGATGCAGAAAGCGGCGAGACCACCATTCCAGCTCGCAAGTTATTTGAAATCGTAAGAGCACTGCCCGATGGCAGTAAAGTTACAGTGACTCAAAGCGGCGACAAAGTAACAGTGCAGGCCGGTCGTAGCCGTTTCAGTTTGGCTACTTTGCCTAGTCGGGATTTTCCAGCTGTTGAAGATCTGGATTTAGTTGAACGTATTCGTGTTTCAGAATCGGCACTCAAAGAATTAATTGAACGCACTGCTTTTGCCATGGCGCAACAAGACGTGCGTTATTACTTGAATGGTTTATTGCTGGATTTATGCGAAAGCGGACTGCGTTGCGTTGCTACTGATGGTCATCGTTTGGCTTTATGTGAAGCAGAATTACCTGAAGGTGCTCAAACCCGCAAACAAATCATCGTGCCGCGTAAGGGCGTTTTGGAATTGCAGCGTCTGTTGGAAGGTGGCGATCGTGAAGTTGAATTAGAAGTAGGGCGTAATCATTTGCGGATGCGTCGCGCCGATGTCACCTTCACTTCCAAACTCATTGATGGTCGTTTCCCGGACTATGAAGCCGTTATTCCGATTGGTGCTGATAAGGAAGTGAAAGTTAATCGCGAGGCACTTAGAGCTGCTTTGCAACGCGCGGCGATTTTGTCGAATGAAAAATATCGAGGCGTGAAACTGGAAATCTCGCCGGGTCAACTGCGCATCATTGCCAATAACCCGGAAAGCGAAGAAGCCCAGGAAGAATTGGAAGCGGAAACCAAAATCGATAATCTATCGATCGGTTTCAATGTCACCTACTTGCTCGATGCCCTGTCTGCCTTGCGAGAAGAAGACGTTATCCTGAATTTACGTGATGGCAACTCCTCGGCGCTGGTGCGTGAAGCCAGCCATGATCGTAGTCGCCATGTGGTTATGCCATTACGTTTGTGATTCCCAATTCAAACCTTTCCGTGAAAGCCCGGCCATGCCGGGCTTTTTGCTTCGAGAACTATGCAATTACTTGAACTGCGAATTAAGGACCTGCGCTGCATCCAGCAGGCAGAGCTGCTTCTGGCCCCCGGTATTAATTTGATCACGGGTGCCAATGGCGCGGGCAAGACCTCGGTGATCGAGGCCATTCACTTGATGGGCTATGGCCGTTCTTTTCGTGGTCGGGTAAGGGATGGCATCATTCGCAGCGGCGCTACCCAATGCGAGGTTTTTATCCGATGGCTCGAAAACCGACCCGGCGAGCGCCATGCCGGGCTACTTCATACCGGCAATACCTGGCAGGCAAAATTGAATGGTGAGAACACCAGCAGCTTGACCGAGCTATGTTCTGAAATACCGATTGTTACTTTCGAGCCCGGCAGTCACGAATTGATTGGCGGCGGTGCCGAGCACAGGCGGCGATATTTGGATTGGGGCTTGTTTCACGTGGAACCAGAGTTTGTTCAACAATGGCGACGCTATGCCAGAGCCCTGAAACAACGCAACACATTGCTTAAGACTCAGGCGGGCCCGAGCTTGCTTGCTCCTTGGGAGCGGGAGATGGCGGTCAGCGGTGAAACTATCAGCCGCTATCGCTCACAGTATCTAGAGCAGCTCGACGCCGAGTTGAATGACACGGTGGCTAAATACTTGCCCGAACTAGGCAGAGCGCAGCTGAATTTTCTGCCCGGATGGAAGCGGGCGGAACTGTCCCTGCAAGATGCGCTAACCCTCAGCCGTCCACGAGACTTGCAAATCGGCAGTACTGGTGTGGGCCCACACCGAGCAGATTGGAGAGTCGATTATGAAAACCTGCCGAACAAAGAAACCTTATCCCGGGGCCAAGAGAAACTAACAGCACTGGCTTGTGTGATGGCGCAGGCTGAAAACTATGCGCATCAAAAAAATGAATGGCCCGTGGTCTGCATGGATGATCTAGCATCCGAGCTGGATACACAGCACCAAGAGCAGGTGTTGAACCACTTGGCAGCCTCACAGGCACAGGTAATTTTAACTGCCACCCAAAGCCCGGTAATTCTGGAAAAACAAATCCAGCCACAGGCAAGGTTCCACGTGAAACACGGCCAAGTCGTCGCGCTTTAGACCTAGCCGTGGTCGCTCATGGAAGGGCAATCCCAAGCCAATCCAAGGTATAATCGAACGCTTGATACCAAGCTCAGCCGCCCTTTGGCGCTAGCTGTAAGACACCATGGAAAAACACTCACAATGACCGACCCGCAAATCCCAGAAAACACGCCAACCCCGACCAATGTTTACGATTCCAGCAAAATCACTGTGCTGCGCGGACTTGAAGCCGTCCGCAAGCGGCCAGGCATGTATATCGGCGACGTGCACGACGGGACCGGCTTGCATCATATGGTATTTGAAGTGGTCGATAACGGCGTCGATGAAGCGCTGGCCGGTCATTGCGACCGTTTAATCGTCACCCTGCATAACGATGGCTCCTGTTCGGTCTCGGATAATGGTCGTGGTATTCCGACCGATATCCATAAAGAAGAAAACATCTCCGCTGCCGAAGTCATCATGACCGTGCTGCATGCTGGCGGTAAGTTTGACGATAACAGCTATAAAGTTTCTGGCGGCCTGCATGGCGTCGGCGTGTCGGTGGTAAATGCTCTGTCAAAATCGCTTTGGCTCAATATTTGGCGCGATGGTTTTCACCACCAACAGGAATATGCCGAAGGCGAACCGCTGTATCCCTTAAAATTGATCGGACCATCGACCAAGCGCGGCACCGAATTACGCTTCCTGCCGAATGCCAATATTTTTACCGATGTTGAATTTCACTACGATATTCTGGCTAAACGACTGCGCGA
Source organism: Arenimonas sp. (assembly GCA_043721835.1). Classification (GTDB taxonomy): domain Bacteria; phylum Pseudomonadota; class Gammaproteobacteria; order Xanthomonadales; family Xanthomonadaceae; genus Arenimonas. The sequence goes on from JAYSQD010000190.1 coordinate 3,022, forward strand.
ACTGAGCTTTCTTAACTCCGGCGTCAAGATCGAACTGATCGACGAGCGCGGCGAAGGCAAGCGCGATTTATTCGAATACGAAGGTGGCATCAAGAGCTTCGTGGAACATCTGGCTTCGGTAAAAACCCCATTACATCAAACAGTTATCTCCGCTTCCGGCGAGAAAGACGGCATTGTGGTTGATATCGCCCTGCAATGGACCGACGCGTACCAAGAGACCATGTTTTGCTTCACCAATAATATTCCGCAGAAAGACGGCGGCACCCATTTGATTGGTTTCCGTGCCGCGCTGACCCGTACGCTGGGCAATTACATCGAACAAAGCGGCATTGCCAAGCAAGCCAAAGTGGCCATGTCGGGCGATGACATGCGCGAAGGCATGATTGCGGTGTTGTCGGTCAAGGTGCCAGACCCGAGCTTCAGTTCGCAAACCAAAGAAAAACTGGTCTCATCTGAAGTTCGCCCTGCGGTTGAAGCCGTGATTGGCCAGAAACTGGAAGAATTCCTGCAAGAACGCCCGAATGAAGCCCGCGCCATTGCCGGTAAAATCGTCGATGCTGCCCGCGCCCGTGAGGCCGCCCGTAAAGCCCGCGATTTAACCCGCCGTAAAGGCGCGTTGGATATTGCCGGTTTGCCCGGCAAGCTCGCTGATTGTCAGGAAAAAGACCCAGCAAAATCTGAATTATTCATCGTCGAAGGCGACTCGGCCGGTGGATCGGCCAAACAAGGCCGTAATCGTAAAACCCAGGCCATTTTGCCCTTGAAAGGTAAAATACTGAATGTTGAACGCGCGCGTTTTGATCGCATGTTGGCCTCGGCCGAAGTCGGGACCCTGATTACCGCGCTCGGTTGCGGCATCGGTAAAGACGAATACAACCCCGACAAATTGCGTTATCACCGTATTATTTTGATGACCGATGCTGACGTTGACGGATCGCATATTCGCACCTTGTTGCTGACATTTTTCTATCGACAAATGCCGGAATTACTGGAGCGCGGACATATTTATATCGGCCTGCCACCGCTCTATAAAATCAAGCAAGGTAAGAACGAGCAGTACCTCAAAGACGATGCTGCCTTGAATGCCTACTTGGTCAATCATGCTGTTGAAGGTGCCGAATTACGACCATCGGAATCCGAGCCCGCAATCAAGGGTATGGCGCTGGAGAAACTCTTGCTCGAAGTCGTTGCCGCCAACGAGGTTATTCAACGTCATGCGTATCGTGTTGATGCTGCGGTACTGGAAAAAATACTCGAAATGCCGGCACTGAAAGTGGAAGATTTCCAGAATGCCGACACCTTGAAACCTTGGTGCCAAACGCTGGAAACAAAACTTAATAATGTCGGTTTAGGTCGTCCACAATTTTCCATTCGCATTCAAGTCGCGCAGGAAGAAGGCTTGGGCGGCGCCTTGATAATCGAGAAGCGCCATCACGGATTAACCCATACGCAAACGCTTGCCGTGCAGCAATTAGTGCATGGTGAATTACGTTTGCTGACTGAAGTCGCGCAACAATTGAGCGGCCTGTTACAAGCTGGCGCGTCGGTGCTGAGAGGCGGGAAATCACAGCTTGTTAGCACTTTTAAACAAGCGCAGGATTGGCTGCTCGATGAAGCGAAAAAAGGCCGTACCATCCAGCGCTTTAAAGGCCTGGGTGAAATGAATCCGGAACAATTGTGGGACACCACGGTAAACCCGGAAACCCGCCGCTTATTAAAAGTTCGCATTGAAGACGCGGTTGCCGCCGATCAAATATTTTCAACTTTGATGGGCGACGTCGTTGAACCACGCCGAATATTTATTGAAGACAATGCACTGCGCGTTGGCAATTTAGATATTTAAAGCGTGCAATCTAACGAGCAGGATCTAGCAGAAAAAAACATGATCAAAAACCAAACACCCAGCATTTTTCAAGTGCTGGGCGCAGCGGTTTTAGATGTTGGACTTGTTGGCGTTTTCTTTTTTATTGCGATGTTTTTTGCCAGTGCAATCTGGGCTATAAGCGAGCTCGTCACGCACCACGGCAAGATGCCAAATTCACAACCCGGGCCACTGGCATTACTGCTGATTAGTATGCCAACGCTTTATCTGGCAATACTTGTATTATCAATATGGCGCGGTCGCAAATTGATATTAAAACAAGCACCCTCATCAAATACGCGCCTAGTGTTATTGGCGATCAGTAGCGGCTTTGCCTTGTTCTTGTTCACGGTATCAAGCACCTACCTGCTAAACGCGAGCGGCATGGCGTTAAAACCCAGCAATCAGGCCTTGCTTGAAAACCTTAGCAAGCAGTGGCCAATGCTTATTACCCTCTTGGCAGTGGTAATCGCCCCCATTTTCGAAGAACTATTTTTTCGCAAGCAATTGTTCGCGCGTTTTGCTGCCGCAGGTTACGCTATCACCGGGTACACAGTGAGCAGCCTGCTGTTTGCTTTAATGCACGAACCGGCACCCACCCAAGGCATTGCCAAGTGGCTGCTGATGTTGGGGGTTTATGGCGCGATGGGAGCAGTTTTTGCCCGGGTCTATCAAAAGACCGGGCGGCTATGGCCAGCGATGTTAGCGCATGCCAGTAATAACATTTTTGCGATGTTGGCTTTGTTCATCTCAAGCTAACTTTCACGGTGTGATGATGTTATCAACGCGCACCAGCCTTGTTATCGCCATAAAGGAAAAAAATGCAGCAAGCTGAGTTTATTGGATTCATGTTGTTAGCCCTTGGACTAACGTCAGCTTTACCAGCGGATGCCAAGCTGCAGTTGGTTTCGGATCAGCAAATGGCCCAGATGGGCACAAAAGCATTTGAAGACATGAAGGCCAAAGGCAAGCTGAGTCAAGATCCTAAAAAGCGAATGGTTTCGGAATGCATCGTCAATTCTTTGATCGACCAATTTCCCGCAATGCCCGGACAACAGGGGTGGGAAGTGCAGGTGTTTGAGGACCCAGAACCCAATGCATTTGCACTGCCTGGCGGTAAAGTGGGCATCAATACCGGCATGTTTGATTTAGTTAAATCGCAAGACGAACTCGCCGCCGTCGTTGGCCATGAAATTGCCCATGTGGTAAACCGACATCCAAAAAAACGCGTCGAGCGACAGTTGAAAACGCAATTGGGTTTGTCTTTACTTGGTGTGGTGGTGGGTTCACGCACGAATGAAAAAAACACCCAAATGATTTCGCAGGGTGCAGGTTTATTAACTCAAGGTGCGTATTTATTACCGAACTCGCGTGAACAAGAAACGCAGGCCGATATCGAAGGCCAAAAATATATGGCTAGAGCCGGTTACGACCCAATGGGAGCAGTGGTCTTGTGGCAACGCATGACCGCACTCAACAAAGCACAGCCACCGCAGTTTCTCTCTACGCATCCAAACTCCGCTCAGCGCATCGAAGTATTGGCCAGGCAGGCACCAGAACTTATTAAAGATCGAAATGCTGCTTTGAAGGCAGGCCGACGACCTAAATGCATGTGAAAAAGAACAAACGCTTGAGTCTGGAGCCCGCGGCCCGTACCCTAGGCACCTTGATTAGTGCTTTTGCTCTTTGGAGTTTTAGATGAAATATATACGCTCTACCTTTTTTGTCGTGATGACAGGAATTTGTTTTTTAGCCACCGCGGCAGTCACAAGCGCAGAACAGAAAAAAGCTAGTTCAGGTAAAGAGCGATCAGCTAGACAGGCATCGTCTAATGGTTTCGATAGAGAAAAATCGGAAGAATCCGAAAAACAAGAAGCCCCAAAAGAAGAAGCTCAAAAATATCCTTTAACTGTGCGCGTAACTCCAAATCAAAAAGGTGCACCTGGCGTAGCTAAGTTAAGAAACCAGATGATTATTGCATTCCAAAAAGAAAAGAACGACGAAGCACAAATAGCAGCAGACAAACTTGAAGCCGACCAAGGTTCGAACGCTAATGATCGAGCAATAGCAATTCAGGTAAAGCTGTTGATTTTATCTAAGAAAGACAACAACAATCACGCCGCCGCGATTCCTTTGCTTGAGGATATACTTCGGCTAGACGCACTAGATAACAATAGTCACTATGGAATGATGCATCAGCTTGCTCAGCGCTACTTAGCGGAACAAGATTATCAAAACGCCTTGGATACCGCGAATAAATTTACAGCTGAAACAAAGATGGAAACAAAAGAAATACTCTCCGTTAAAGGCAACGCTTTGTATCGTTTAAAACGACTTCAAGAAGCCGTAACCGTGCTCGAAAAAGTACATCTTCTGGATACAAGCGACGCAGCGATTACCCAAATGTTGACACGTGCATACGCAGAAACGGGACAATTGGAAAAGGCAGCAACCTTAACGAAGACATTGGCAAAGACAGCAGAGGGCAATAGCGCTTCGAAGATCAATCTGGCTATCGGCTATCGGGATGCTAAACAATATCAGCAGGCCGCAGACGTAATTGCGGAGCTAAGACAATCTAAACAACTAGTCGAAGAACGTGATTATTTGACAGCAATGAATATTTATTCTGCGATGAAAAACAAAGAAGACGATATGATCGCTGTAGTTCAAGAAGGCCTAGAAAAAGGTGCCTTAAAACCGACCGCAAGTAACTATAACGTGTTGGCCGAAGCTTATTATTACAGCAGCAGAAGCGACGCAGCCACCAAAGCAATACAAAACTGGGCGAAAGCAGCGCCCTTAAGTAAAGACGGTGCCGTATATCTCAACCTCGCCATTGTTCAATGCCAGGAAGAAATGTGGGCTGCTTGCAAGGAAAGTGCTAAAAGCGCTATTGCAAAAGGCGGAATAAATACTGGTGATGCAAAAATTCAGATAGCCAATGCTGACAAAGGCATAGCGCAACCAAGTAAAGCGAAGTAGCGCACAGTGTGACGAGACGCGGGATTGGATAAAACCGCATCTTGGTATAAGCTTAGAGATTCCCGCGATATGGTTGTCGCGGGTCATGGCGCGGAAGCGTCGCGAACACATAATTACAGAGCCGCCACCGCATGACGGATCCCAACAACAGAAATAACAAAGCTGCATTAAGCTGGCCAAGAATTGGTGGCGTTGCGTTTGCAATGGCGCTTCACGTGGCCGGTTTTATGATGCTAATGGCGCCGGTTTCGGCTCCGCCACCAGCGGCGGAAGAAGACCAAGTAGTGCCGGTCAGTTTCACTGATCCACCACCGCCACCGCCACCACCGCCGCCACCGCCGCCAGAAAAAGTAGTTGTCGTTACCCAGGTAATCAATACTCCGCGGCCAACGGCATTGCCGCCACCGCCGGAACAGCCACCTGTCGTGTATAACGACCCGAACGCGAACTCGGTTGCAGCACCTCCACCGGCACCACCTACCGTGCAAACGGCTATACCTACCGATGTAGCCCCAGCACAGGATATCAGTGCAAACTCAATCTTGAAGCCAAAGTATCCGGCACAGGAACTTCGTGACGGCGTAACGGGTGTTGTGCGTTTACGGGTTAGTATTGATGCCAATGGCAATGTATTAAATGTCGTAGTCGATAAATCAAGCCGGAACCGTAATCTGGATCGAGCTGCTATAGACGCTGTGCGTAAATGGAAATTCAATCCTGGCATGAAAAACGGTCAGAATGTTGGGGGCGATGTTATCGTTCCTGTTAATTTCACTCTCTAATAATCACTAAGATAAAGGTCATCCTTATGCTACAGGACATCCTCACCCTCTCGGCCGCAGCTGCAGGCGGCGCCAATAACACCGCAGAAGCTTTCAATAAAATGGGCTTCAGTCATATGTGGGGCACCTTCATGAACGGCGATAATTACGTCGGTCTGATCGTATTTATTACCCTTATGATCATGTCGGTCGGTTCGCTTTATTACATGGCCGTCAACTTCATCAAGGGACGCGTCGTTTCGAGCCGTGCCGACAAAGTGATGGCGACTTTCTGGGAAAGTAATCCACAAGACGCTATACGCTTCATGGAAGAACAGCCCGCCAACGAACCCTTTTCAAAAATTGCTTTGGAATGTGCTCAAGCCGCTGCCCATCACCAACGTAGCGAAGGCAACCGTTTAGCTGAATCGCTCAATCGTTCAGAATTTATTGACCGCACCCTGCGTCAAGTAGTCACCAAAGAAAGCGCCCGTCTCGAAGATGGCATGACTTGGCTGGCAACAGTGGGTGCGACTGCACCATTCGTCGGTTTGCTCGGTACGGTTTGGGGCATCTACGGCGCCTTGATTGCAATTGGTGCTTCGGGCCAAGCAGATATTGGTAGTGTGGCAGGCCCAGTGGGTGAAGCCTTGATCATGACCGCAATGGGCTTGTTTGTCGCCATTCCAGCCGTGTTGGCTTATAACTTCTTTACCCGCAGCAACCGTAATACCTATGCAAAATTCGATACTTTCGCCCATGACCTGCATGACTTCTTTGCAACCGGCGCTCGCGTCGGCGGCGATAAGCGTTAATTGAGAGTCTGAGTTTAAGTTAGGATATTAAGGAAGCTTTATGGCATTTAGCTCAAATTCCGGTACTGGCGGCCCCATGGCTGATATCAATGTCACGCCCCTCGTGGATGTGATGTTGGTGCTCTTGATCATTTTCATGATCACAGCACCTTTGATGACGCACAAAGTAAAAGTGGACTTGCCGAAAGCCTCTTTGAATGAGAAGCCGAAGGTGGTAACACCGCCAATCAGCATCACAGTAAAATCCAATGGTGAAATTTACTGGGGTGACAATAAGGTCAGCAAAGACGCTTTTGAAGCGAACCTTGATAAAATGATAGGCATGGATCCGCAGCCCGAGCTCGATATTCGTGCCGATAAAAACACCAAGTACAAACTGATCGAAGAAGCAACGACCACAGCAAAAAATCGTGGTGTTCGCAGAGTTGGTTTTGTTTCCACACGTGAACGTTGAGGCGGAGTAGATAAAATGGCATTTTCTTCAGGCTCCGGTGGCGGTCCAATGGCCGATATCAATGTCACGCCTTTAGTGGACGTGATGTTGGTGTTGTTGATTATTTTCATGGTGACAGCGCCACCGATGTCCCATCAAATTCAAGTCGATTTGCCGCAGCCAACCCTCAATCCACCGCCACCACCGGTCAATCCACCCGACCCGATCAAAATCCATATTGATGCCAGCGGTGGCGTACAAATGAATGGCACCCCGATTGATATGCGAGCTTTGGAAGCGCAGTTTAATGCGGTTAGTGAATTAGAGCCTGACCGTCAAGGCAAGCTCGAGATAGATACTGATCCAGAAGCCGAGTACGAAGTCTTGGCAAAAGTGCTTGCCCGCGCCAAGAATGCAGATCTGAAAAAAATCGGGTTTGTAAAAGCCGGCGGTTAATCAGTGATTTGAAGCCTAAACAAATTTGTAGCAACGCCACCTTATGGGTGGTGTTTTTTTATTTGCCAAAAACAAAAACTAGGCGTAAATATAAGTCACACCCAACGCAAGGAGTGGCTTATGCAAAGAACACCGCAGGCAAACATGATGGCGGAAATTAATGTCACGCCCTTGGTCGATGTAATGTTGGTTTTATTAGTCATCTTTATGTTGGTCACGCCGGCGATTACGCAAACTATCAGCCAAACCATTGCGCCAGCACCCATCGGCCAAAAATCCGAGCCACATAGACTTATAGTGCAGGCAGGCGACACTTATCAGCTGGATGGTCAAATTATTAGTCCGGCCGAGTTGAAGCAGCATCTTATGCAAGCGATTAAGTCAGACAATAAATACGCGGTCCAGGTTTTTGGTGAGCCTGAAGCTAGCTATCAAAGTTTTACCGAAGTGATGGCGATTGCAAATAATGCCGGCATTGAAAATCTCAGTTTAGCTTCAAATTAATGCTGGCTTGATATCACGCGAAGATAGTTTTGTACGGTGGCATATAAGCCATCGTACAAAGCGTCATTGAACAAGGCATGGCCGATCGATACTTCTCGTGTCATCGGAAGAGCAGCCAGAAAAGGCAGAAGATTTTTTTGATTTAAATCGTGTCCAGCATTAATACCCAGTCCAAGTGCTTCGGCTTGTTGGGCAGTACCAAAACAGGCAGTTAAATCATCTTGAGCATTGCCAGTTTCAAAGCTCTCTGCAAAAGGACCGGTATAAATTTCGATGCGCCGGGCACCGAGTTCTTTTACCAGCGATAAATTTTTGACATCTTGATCGACGAATAAACTAATGCGATCGCAATAGGGTTTTAAAGCAGTGATAACCGAACGCAGGCGCTCGGTATCTTGCGTAAGATTAAAACCATGGTCGGAGGTAATTTGACCGTCGGCATCGGGTACTAAAGTAACTTGCGTTGGTCGCGTTTCCTGCACCAAAGACAATAAGCCCGGGTATTCACCGCGCGCGGGTGCAAAGGGATTGCCTTCAATGTTAAATTCCACTTTATTGGCCAGCCACTTCGCCAAATCACGTACATCCGAAGGAAGGATGTGTCGTTGATCAGGACGCGGGTGTACGGTGATACCACCGGCACCCGCCGCTATCGCCACTTGCGCGGCATCAAGCACGGACGGTAACGCACCGCCACGAGAGTTACGCAAAACCGCGACCTTGTTAACATTCACACTGAGCAGTGTCATGAAATAATCCAGTCTGTTCTGAACAACGGAGTATGATTGAATACCACGCCGCCCGCCAATGAGAGAAGCATCATAACGACAAACTATCATGAATAAATTTTGCCGTTATTTTATTTTTATTCTATTAGCCAGCCTGTCTTTATGCCAGAGCCCTCTCGTATCGGCACAAAAAATAAAGCTGCATGGTTCGCCGTTAATGCAGCGCTATACCGCAAAAGACTTCAATGCCAATCCGCAACACTTCAGCATTACTACCGACACGAGCGGTCGTTTATTTGTCGGCAATTCCGAAGGCATTTTAAAATTTGATGGTAGCAGTTGGGAGCTGATTGAATTACCGGGAAAACAAGTCGCTCGCGATCTTGTTCGGGCACAAGACAACAAAATTTATGTTGCCAGCTATGATAGTTTTGGTGTGCTGATTCCCGATAAAGATGGAAAAATAAATTACCAAGAGCTAGTCACCCTAACCGGACTTCCCGAAAAACAACAGCATATAGGGATTGTTTGGGAGGTTGTCAGTACCGCGCAGGGCGTTTATTTTCGGGCCGAAGAAACGCTTTTTTTCATTAGTTACGATAGAAAAACCGTTCAGCATTGGCCGATGTCGATCGATGTGCGTAGTGTATTCCCGCAAAAAAATACCATCTATGCCCGCGTTGATGGCCAAGGCTTCTGCAAGTTAGTCAATGGGAAGTTTGAACTAGAACCCGGTGGCGAAGTCTTCAGTAAACTGCCACTGGCCGGGATAATTGATAAAGGTAGCTGGCGCTTATTGGTATCAGACAATGGTTTTTATCGTGCTGACGAAAGCGGCATTAAACCCTTGGCAAATAAGGCTGGCACCGAGCTTGCCAATAGCCAAAGTTATGAAGTATTAGTCTTGGCCGACGGGAGTTTTATTGTTGGCACTCGATTGGGCGAGTTATTTCGTTTTGGTCAAGATTTCAGCGTGTTAGAGCGTATAAAGCTGGGAAGTTTTGCGGTTTCCGCGATGAGCGTCGATAACGAAGGCGGTTTGTGGGTAGCGACCGAAGGTGATTTGTTGCGCTTGGCAATGCCCTCGCCCTGGTCATTTTTGGACGCGCACCAAGGCGTGCAAGGCGTTGTCAGTGATTTTGAGTGGCATGAAAATGCTCTGTGGATTGCCAGTACTGGTGGAATAGCAAGAATTGTTTCTCAGCCAGATGGTACGAGCCATTATGAGGCCAAGCCATGGGTCGATTACGAAGCCTATGTCTTCAATAGTAGTGACGCTGGTTTGTTGATTGGCCATCGCCAAGGGCTACTCGTGTTGGACACGGGTGCAACGACGCCACGTAAATTACTGGACGATCAAACGCAAGCGGTCCACACCTTTGAGAAATCGCGCTTTGATCCAAATCTTATTTACGCGTTGGCAGATCGGAGTTTATTGGTACTGAAAATTATCAATGGCAAATGGCAAATCAAAAAAAATATAGCCCTAGCGGATGCCGGTATAGATACTGTGATAGAAACCGCGCCGGGTGAAATTTGGTTTAGTAATAATTATGCCGGGCCACAGCGATGGCATTTTGATACGAACAGTTTTGAGATAGTAGATAAAAAAGAATTCGGCAAAAGCGATGGCTTATTACTGGAAAAAGATGCAGCCCAACATGTGTTTCGTCTTGATGGAAAAGTGCATGTGATCATAGCCGACAAAGGTTATATCTATGACGGCAAAAAATTTAACCCGGAGATAGCGCCGCCATTTACCTTGGTGTCGCGCACCAATGAGCTGACCGTCACCGAAACAGCGATGGGGGCTTATGCCTACACGTCGCGAGAAATGTGGTTTCGACCTACAGCAAAAACCGAATGGCAGCCGCTACGAATGGCGCTCAGCAGCGCAGCGGGCTACGGCATTGTGCGTTTGAATCGTGACGGTGTTGTGCGCATGTCCACGTGGAGTGGCATATTGCAATACAACGAAAAAGAAAATAGCACCACACCAGAGCCGTTAATATTGCGCTTTGAATATGTGACGGCAATGAATGCGGAAAACAATACCAGCATAAATTTACCGACAGACTCGCAGACGCACGCGGTTAAAGTACCGGCAGGTCATAATCTAAAAATGCGTTTTTCGATGGTGAGTTTAGAAAGTGTTGTTCAATATCGATATCGCCTATTACAACTTTCCAGCGAGTGGACAGCCTGGACTGACCGGGACCTTTTTATTCGCGCACAAGCACCGGGTGATTATGTCTTTGAGCTACAAGCAAGAACCCAGACCGGTCGTACCGCTGAAACCATCACCTATCGCTATACCGTACTTCCGCATTGGTATGAAATATTATGGGTTCGGTTTTTAGTATTACTCAGTGGCGTTGTTATTATTTGCCTATTAAGCTATTGGTTTATCAGGGGCCGGGTAGCAAAATATCGTGAAGATAATATCAAGCTGGAAAAACGAATCAGTGAACGAACAACGGAATTGGAATCTTTAAATCAAAGGCTATCCGAGTTGGTAATTGAAGATTCTCTGACCGGCGTTGCCAATCGCCGCGCACTGGAACAGGGCTTGCAACGCGAGTGGTTCCGCTGTCTTGATCAACGCAGGCCATTATCAGCTTTGATGATTGATGTGGATCATTTCAAACAGTTCAATGATAAGCACGGTCATCTTGAGGGCGATGTATTACTGCGAGAAATAGCCCAGACACTCAAAAAAGAACATGACCCCAAACGCGAATTATTGGCAAGATTTGGTGGCGAAGAATTCGCTTTGCTATTACCGGGCATCAATTTGGATGAGGCCGTTCGACGCGCGGACCATATTCGCAAAATAATGGCCGATCAAAATAAAAATGTGACGGTAAGCATCGGTGTTGCCGGATTTGTGCCGAGCATACAGATCGAGCAAAGCAGCTTATTACGCCGTGCCGATGCAGCCTTGTATCGCGCGAAGCGCGCAGGGCGAAATCGAGTAGAGAGCGATAATGATTAGCAGCAACTGCTACTGAGCATTGTGTTCTGTACTTTCACCACTTTTGCGAGCAGCAGCTTGTTCTCGCATCATGCGTAATTCTTCCGGGCTGATAATTTTACTATCGTCGCGTCGGCTGCTTTCGAGTCTTGCTGCAAGAATATTCATCACCGCAGCCAATAAAAAACCCAGGGCTGCCAATAATAAAATAACGATCAGCAAAAAAGGCAGGTTGGCCATAATGGCTAATGCAAAACAGCCAATGGCAAATAGTAAGAAGATCCAAGGCATGATGGTAGTCCGATGAAATTTCGACCAGTTTAACGCAGGCTTGCGCCGGTTTACACCCCAAAATAAAGCTGAACTAAAGCCAGCCTAGAGCATCGGCGACAGTAGCCGCGCGGAGGCCTCGGCAAGACGGTTTAGCAAGGTTTGAGATTCCAGTTTAATGATTTTCTGGCTATTGTTCATGTCTTCGAGCAAGACCTGGCTTAAGGCTAACGCCAAATCGGTATCTTCGAGCAAGATGCAGAGCTCGAAATTCAGCCGGAAGCTGCGGTTGTCAAAATTGGCACTGCCCAAAATCAGGGTCTCATCATCGACCAATAAAGCCTTGGTATGGAGCATGTAGGGGCAAGAGTGAATCTGAACCCCGGCGGCGAGCATCTCACCAAAATAAGAGCGTGCGGCAGCATCAACGACTCGCGAATCGCTTTTCTCAGGCACAATTAAATGTACATCCAAACCACGCAAAGCGGCCGACACAATCGCCATACGGGCAGACTCGCTTGGCACAAAATAAGGTGTTGCCAGCCAGATCCGTTTTTGTGCATGCGATATTGCAAAAACATTGGCGCGGTGAATAGACTCCCAAGCCGAGTCGGGCCCGGCAGGTATGATTTGGGCTTTGATTTTTGCCTGTGCTTGCGGAGTAAATAATTCCGATTCATTGGGTAAGTGCTTGCCGGCATAAACCCAATCTTCCAGAAAGGCGAGCTGCAGCCAACGCACCACGTCGCCGGTGACGGCAATATGTAAATCCCGATATGGCGTTTTATTGACGGCACCGTTTTCATCATCGGTAATATTGATGCCACCAGTAAAACCAAGCAGACCATCGATCACGACAATTTTTCGATGCGAACGCAAATTGATTTTCGGTTTCCATAAAAGCCGCCAACGTATGCGGGTTCTATGAAAAAAAGCGACCTCTGCACCAGCATCGATCAAAGGCTCCAGAAACTTATCGCCGATACTTGCCGAACCAACGGCATCGAGCAATAAGCGGACTTTGATACCGGCCTTGGCCCGCTCAATCAAGGCATCGCGAAACTGCGTGCCGGTAATGTCGGGCGCAAAAATATAATATTCCAGATGAATATGTTTTTGGGCCTCGCCAATGGCTTTCAATATTGCGGTAAAACAATGGGTCCCACATGTTAATAAATTTGCAGTTTGAGCACTGCTGGCGGCGAAGCCGCTACTGGCTTCGGCAAGTATCGAAAGTGCAGATTGCGGGCGATCATGTGAGTCGGACCGGGATTGTTTGCCTAGCAAGGCTTTCGAACGCAAGCGTTTTGATTGCTGTCGGCGTATGCGTTGCGGGCCAAGAAAGTGATAAATCAAAAAACCAAGCACCGGTAAAAACGCCAGCGAAAATAACCAGCTTAATGTTGCCGCGGCATCCCGCTTTTGCAACACAATCCAGGCACATAGCAAAATAATATACACCAGCCAAAGTGTGGAAATGGCAAGCCATAAATGCGGAAACCAGTGATTGAGTTGTTGCCAATGCTGCATTGAATTTATGCCTAGAAGCGTTCATCGCCATGGCTATCATGGCAGAGAGCTAGCACCGACGGAAGCGGGGGTTGTTATTTAGCCAAAGCAAGACAATATTCCATTAGCGTAAATAAAAAAGCCTGCGAATAATTCGTTCGCAGGCTTTATTGCTGTAGATTATTAAATGCCAGAAAATTATTTCATGCGCTCTACTTTATAGCCTTTATCTTTCAGTAGTTTCACGACGCCATCATCACCGATTAGATGTAGAGCACCCACCACAATCAGTACATCGTCCTTGTCATTATCTTTCAACAAAGCTTCAAGTTTGGGTAGCCAGATTTTATTACGGGCAGGGTTAATGCTTTCATAAAGCTCGGGATATCCCTTGCGCATTTCAGCAGCCATTTTATTAAATAAGGTCTTGTCGTCTGCATTGCGCCAGGTACTGTGCAGTTCTTCGATCTTGGCTTTCATCTCAGCCGATTCGTTCAATGCATCATCCAGAAATTGTTCTTGCTGCTTCGCACTCATGCCATCAAAAATCGCAATCTGCGAGTCGCCGGTTTCCAAACCTTTTGCCGGTTTACCGGCCTTGGCTGCGCGATCCATGAAATATTTGTCTAAACCCAAAGCAGGGTTCAAACCAATCTTCTGCATTTCGGTGACGTTTAAAATTAAACCGACAAACCAAGGCTCAAAAGCCTGAAAATTGGCAACCGGTAAATTATTCTTGGCTGCATAAGCTTCAAACTTTTTCCAAGTCTCGGGCGATAAACTTTGCTGCAGCGTTTTACCATCGGTACGCATAGCTGCTTGTGTCATCTTTTGACCGAGCGCCGGGTTGTTCATTTCTTCGGGCGATAATTCAAAAACTATTTGCTCGGCATCATCAAAAGCCAGATCGGTACTTTTTGCCAGTGGATAATCAGTCTCTTTCAGCATATGGAACGAGCCCAGCAAATACAAACTATTATTGGCATCGCTGACTTTCCAGAGCAAAGGTTTGGGAGCACCAATAGTCGCCTTAGCCACCGTAGGATTACTGTTGCTTGCAGCTGATGGCATAGGCGCATCGGCATAGGCCACATTGATCGCAAAGGCGATGAGTAAGGTAAATGTAATTTTCTTCATAATGTTCTCTATATGGATAAGGGGTGGAGCTAGATTAATCTGCGAGCGTTTAAAAACCCCGTAGCCTGGGTCATGCTCATCGACCCGGGCAAATGAATCCGATGATCAAGTAGATTGTTCAGATGGCCAATAATTCAAAATTAAATTATTAGCGGTGGTGTGGAACCCCGGGTCGATGAGCATGACCCGGGCTACGAGGCCGGGTATAAAACGTCGGCGCGCTGGAACAATACCCAGCTGGTGGCAATATATTTATCACCATCGAGGGGTTTGTTACCGCGATGGGTGTGGGTAAATGCGGTGGGTGCAATGAGCAGCGAACCGGTTTTCGGTTTTATTTTTTTTTGCTGATATAAAAATTCGGTTTCGCCTTCTTCAAAGCTATCGTTCAAATAAATGGTCCATAGCACGGCCCGGTGCAGGGTGTCGCAGAGGGCATCTTTCGGATAAAGCTCGCAATGCCAATAGGGGTAACCACCTTCGTTGGCGGTATAGCGCTGCAAATTAATAGCGCCGGGACGAAACATGGCGCGGGCTAAATTGCCAAGCTGTTTGACCGACATATCGGCAAAATCTTCGGCAGCTAGGCGCCGAACTTCTCCAGTTTTTTCGTCTTGTACTTGCAGCATTAAAGGTGCAATCAGGGTATGCGGATATTTCCGCAGGTACTGCATAAAACCCTTGAACATTGCTGCGTTCAAACTGGCTTCGGCTTCGCGCCATTCGGGTTTTCCGGTGATCTGAATATCGCGACTGTTTTTAAGCTCGGGCACAACACCGCCGCCGACTTGCCCAGGTACCGCTGCACGGCTGTCTTCAAAATGTTTGATCAATAAGTCGCAGGCTTCTTTCGATAAAGCCTCGGGATAGACCTCAATAAAATCATGCGGCTGCATCAGGAATTTTTTGCATCGAAATCGGTATGATATTTCACGGCTATTTCAACTTCGGCTTTCGAGCCCATAAAAACCGGCACCCGTTGATGCAAGCCAGTCGGCTGCACGTCCAGCATTCGCATGCGACCGGTACTGGCGGCGCCGCCGGCTTGTTCGACTAAAAAACTCATCGGGTTGGCTTCATACATTAATCGTAATTTACCGCCTTGGGCGCGACATTTGCTGTCGAGTGGATACGAAAAAATACCGCCGCGCGTCATGATCCGATGCACGTCGGCCACCATGGAAGCGACCCAGCGCATATTGAAATCTTTTTCGCGCTTGCCTTCTTTGCCTTGCAGCATATCGCCAACATAGGCTTGCATCGGCGCTTCCCAGAAACGCTGGTTGGAAACATTCACGGCAAACTCTTTGGTGTCTTTCGGAATTTGCATATCGCGTTTGGTCAGCATAAAACTGCCCTGCTCGCGGTCTAGCGTAAATCCGTGCGTGCCTCGACCGACCGTGATGACTAAAATCGTACTCGGCCCGTACGTGGTGTAACCCGCGCACACTTGCCTGTTGCCCGGTTGCAAAAAATGTTCGTCTTTGGGTTCGGTAATGCCGTCGGGGCAACTTAATACCGAAAAAATAGTACCGACCGAAATATTCACATCGATATTGGAACTGCCATCGAGCGGATCAAACAATAATAAATAATTACCTTTGGGATACGCGTTGGGAATGGGATGCGAATGTTCCATTTCTTCCGATGCTAAGCCTGCGAGGTGTCCACCCCACTCATTGGCTTCCAGAAAAATTTCATTGGATAAAACATCCAGCTTTTTCTGCGCTTCGCCTTGAATATTACCGGTGCCAGCATCGCCTAAAACGCCGCCCAACTCGCCTTTACTAATCGCGGTTGAAATCGTTTTGCAGGCGCGGGCGACTACTTCAATTAATAAGCGTAAATCGGCATTGATAAAACCGGCATGCTGCTCTTCGATTAAAAAACGGGTCAGCGAAATCGGTTTCATGGCGAACACTCTGAGGATAATGCACTATTGTCTCGTTCATGGCCGTGCTTGCCAAGCGGTGGCACGATGCCCAGTGCGAGCTATTGACAGTATTACCTCGCCTACAGAGCGCATTAATCACAGTGATGATAAAACCCAGGGATAAAACCCGACATCGAGACCAATGAGTGTCCAGGCGGCGGTGAAGATTGACCAGTATTGCCGACCGATAATGAGCCCTAGAGTGTGCCAAGGCTGTTTGCGAAGCCTGTGGTCATGCTCTCACCAAGCATCAGAAAAACATGAAGCCTGCGTGATTGGATGGTTCACAAATTGAGCACAATTGGCGGCCTATAGTCGCTGAACCAAAGCTTAAGGGGCGCGCCACTGAGTCCCTATTTGGTCAAGCAGTGCGCTGCAGGCTCGGATGTCTAGGTCTCGAGTCTTAATGTCTTGTAGCACTGTTTAATAAATTATGAATCTACAACAAGGGAGAGGTTAATGGACAGTCATATGCTCAACCCGTCGGATTATGTCGGGGTTTCTTTTTGGATTATTTCTGCCGCCATGGTGGCGGCTACTTTCTTTTTTTACGTCGAACGCGACCGCGTGGTCGGAAAATGGAAAACTTCGCTAACCGTGTCTGCGATGGTCACGTTGATTGCGGCTATTCATTATTTTTATATGCGTAGTGTTTGGGTTCAAACGGGAGAAAGTCCCACTGTATTTCGTTATGTAGATTGGTTATTGACGGTGCCTTTATTGATTGCTGAATTTTATTTAATACTGTCAGCCGTGGGTACTGTCAGCGCGGGTGTGTTCTGGCGTTTATTTACCGGATCAATCGTCATGTTGCTGGCGGGTTATCTAGGTGAATTGAACACTGGTAACCCAGGCATGCTGTGGGGCTTGTTTATTGTGGGCACCATTGCCTGGTTATATATTATTTATGAAATATTCGCCGGCGAAGCGAGCAAAGCTAATACGAGCCAAGGTACCGTTGCTTCCAAACGAGCTTTCAGTGCCATGCGTTTGATTGTGACTTTTGGCTGGTCTATTTATCCGATTGGCTATATTTACGGTTACGCGGGCAGTGGTGATGTTGGTGCTCTAAATATAATTTACAACCTTGCCGACTTCGTAAATAAAATTGCTTTTGGTCTGATTATCTGGGCTGCTGCAACGGCGTCAAACGCCAATGAAAAAGTCTCTTAGTTATCAAATAGGCAGGTATGTTTCATGCGACGCAAGCTTGAGCTTGCGTCGCTTTGACAAGCTTTAAAAACGGGCATTGGGTGTTCTCAAGCGCACCATACCGGGTTTGTCTTACAAAGCGAACACAAGCAGAAAACTGCCATCATTTATCATCTCGCGAAAAATCCATCGCCCAGGCATTGGCGGGCTATAAGTCTGCGACAACTCTTAGTACTGCCTGTAAAAATCAGAGATTACGGCAATCTGTAATCGCACTCGTGAGTGCTGCTTGCAAAAAAATGAACTTAAGCCCTTTTTCAAATGATTCGTAAAGTAATCGCTTTCAATACCGCTCGCGTTCGATCACGAGTACCGAGTTTGTCTAGAATATCCGAGACATAATTTTTTACGGTACCTTCGGATAAAAAAACCGCTTTTGCAATTTCTTTATTGGAATAACCTCCAGCCAATAAACGCAAAATGGAGATTTCGCGATCATTAAAAGTATCGGTGGGCTCCAGTGTATCGCGATAAGCATAGCGGGCACGCACCGGCGCGGTAGAGACCGGCGCGAATAAGGTTTCCCCTTTAGCGACGCGTTCAATGGCATCGACTAAATCTTCCGGCGAGGCGTCTTTCAATAAAAACCCCTGTGCCCCAACTGCAGCGGCATGTAAAGGAAAATCGGGTTCGTCGAAAGTCGTCAATAAAATAACGGGTGTAACAATATTTTTTTCGCGCAGATTTTTTAATAATTCAAAACCATCCATGCCTGGCATGCGAATATCCGACAAAATAACATCAACCAAATTTTCTGGCAGGGCTTGTAATAATTGTTCGCCACTTTCGGCTTCAATGACCACGCTTAAATTTTCAAAACTACTGAGCAGTGCTTTCAAACCCATGCGTACAAGGGCTTGATCATCAGCCAAGGCAAGACGAATAAGCGGGCTCATGCAAGCACCGGAAGCCAGGCTTCAATCTGCATGCCGCCGGTGTTTGAGTGCTCGCACCGCAGGCCGCCACCCAGATTTTCCAGGCGCTCGCTCATGCCTTGCAAGCCGTTACCTTTCTGCCAATTGCTGGCCATGCGGCCATCGTCGCGAATGCGTAACAGCCATTGGGTATTGTCGCGCTGTAGTACCACCCAAAGCTGCTGCGCTTGGCTATGGCGGGCCGCATTGGTTAATGCTTCCTGCACGCTGCGCAACAAAACTTCGGCTTGCGGCATGGGAACGTAGCTGGCACTTTCGTCAATGGCAAGCTGCAGTTGTGGTCTAGGAAATGGCGCTGCCATTTTTTCGATAGCGCTGTGTAAATCCATTCCATCATGCAGACGCATTTGTTGCACCACACCGCGAATTTCAGCGAGCAATTCGTCGGCTAGGTTTGCGCATGTTTCGATACTGCTGTGCTTGGCTAAATCGGGTTGGCGTGCCAGTGCGGATAAATTCAATTTGAGTGCCGTTAGTTTATGGCCTGCAACATCATGCAGTTCGCGTGATAAACGCAAACGTTCCGAATCACGCACGGTTTCTGCCAGCAAACTTCGGGTCGCAATCAGGTCGGCGTTTAACAGCATTAATTCATCGCGGCGCTTATCGGCTTGGTGCGAATACCAGGCCATCAACATGGCAAATAACTGAAAGCTTGAATAAATAAGTACCGACATTGTTGGCCGGTCGGACTGCCATAAATAACGATAGATAAGATACAGACAGATATTGCTGATTATGAAGAGAATAATTAATCGTGATGGCGTAAATAAAACGGCCAGTACTGCTGAAGCTACAATGAGTAAAACCGGCGCAGACGAAAACCGCGAAAGCATGCAGATCGACAAGGCAATCATCAGCAACATCAGCGCCAAAATTTTCTGGTGAAGCATGTTTTTATCGATCACGGTACAAAAGACAAAACAGACCAGGTAGGCAAGATGCAAAGTCAATATTGCGGCAGCGAGCATATCGGCAGCAATAAGCCCGGTGCCCTTGATATCGTCGAACCAAAGTTCCGAGCCAATCGCCGCCCAAGCAATATAGGCAGCGATATTCATAGGTGTAAAACATTTTTTCAGAAATTCCCACATGGCCACAGCTTGGCCTTTTCGCGCTCAATGCTCAAGGCTTAACAGCAAGATTATGACTTCTGGCACCCAAAATTTATGCCATTTGGCACGACTGGGCAAAATCGTGTGAGCGCATTCTTGGCTCTAGTCATCGAGCAAGGAAGAATGAAAATGTCGTGGTATTCAAACACCGCCTTAATACACGCTGCCATTGGAACGGCGGCATTGAGCACTTTCTGGATTGCCGGCATGAGCAAGAAAGGTAGTTCGGTGCATAAATTAGCTGGGAAAATTTATTTACTGGCAATGACGGGAATTATTATGTCGGCCGTGCCGATGGCTATTTCCATGTTGTTCAATAAAAAATATGTCAGCGGCGCATTTTTTTTGTACTTGGCGGTGATAACGACAACCACGGTTTGGTGCAGTTGGCGAGCGATCCGCGATAAAAAAGATTGGCAGGCTTATGTCGGCAAGGCTTATCGGTTCTTAATGTTATTGAATTTGCTCAGTGCCACTGCCATTGTTTCTGTTGCCATTTTGGTGCCGAACAATATACAAATTATTTTGATAGCGTTCTCCAGTATTGGCATTATTAGTGCGGTCAACATGTTTCGGTTTTCGCGCGCAGCACCGCAAGATCCGCGCTGGTGGATGCGTGAACATTTAACTTCGATGATCGGCAATGGTGTTGCTACCCATATCGCGTTCTTGTCGATCGGCTTGCCAAGGCTGTTGCCGATGCTGTCTGGCCCAGTTTTGCAAAATATGGCTTGGCTGGGTCCATTAACCTTATCGATATTTGCCGGTATTTATTTGAAGCGCAAATATGTGCCGAAGCGGCCACAAGTGCAATAATTATTGGCGACGGTCCAGCTGCGTACGTAGTACCGTCTGCGTGCTGACAGTATCCACGCCTTTCAAGGCCAGAATATTCTCACGCAGTGAGGCCAATAGTTCGGAGGAATGAACGTGACAATAAATGAGCAGATCTACTTCACCGGCAATGCTTTGGCAAAGTTCAATTTCGGGCATTGGGATTAAATGCGGCATCACATCGTCGCAGTTAAAGCCGCGAAGTAATTTCACCGAAAACCATGCGCTGATAACGGGCCCAGTTTCTGAACCCGATTTTATTTGAACCGTGTATTTCTCAATAACGCCGGTTTTCTCCAAACGGGAAAGCCGCTCTTGCGTGGCACTACGCGACAGGCCGACCGTCCTAGCAATGGCGACTAAAGGCAGTCTGGCATTGTCTTTCAAGAGCATCAATATTTTTTGATCAATTAAATCGAGTACTTTCATAGACTACAAATTACCGGAGTTTCCGTTATTTTGCTGGGTTGCGACCGGCATGGTGACATTGGAAGATGACGCTTCCAAATTTGGAAAAAAGCCATGTTCGATCAACACACTGCCCTGATTCCCATTGATATGCAACAAGGCTTTGACCTGCCGCCAATACGCCCATTGAGCAATAGCAAACTAGATCAAAACGGTTTGAAATTACTGCACTACTGGCGCCGACAAAATTGGCCGGTCTTGCATGTTTGCCACGACTCGATTCATGAAGATTCCACCGTGCACCCAAAGCATCTGGGCAATGCCATGCGTGAGGGGTTTCGTCCACAAGGAACCGAGCCGATGATTCGTAAATCGGTGAACTGCGCTTTTGTCGGCACCGATCTTGAGCTGCGTTTGCGGCGCTTGAATATCCAAACGCTGGTGCTATTTGGCTTGTACGCTGACATGTGTGTTTCAACCAGTGCGCGCATTGCCAGTAATCTGGGATTTGATACCTATGTGGTGGCCGATGCATGCGCGAGTATTGATCAAGCGGATATTGATGGTCAGATTATCCCCGGCGAAATGATTTTGCGGGCAAATTTAGCAACGCTCAACACTGAGTTTGCTAGAGTGATTACACTGAAAGATGCGCTTGAAACCAAGGCATAATGCGGGCAAGAGTTCGTAGGTTTTACAATGAATGCCATGATGAAACTTAGCGCAATCCATTTTTTTCCGATCAAATCGGTTGCAGGTATTTCTGTTGCCGAAGCCGAGGTTGAACAACGCGGCTTGAAAGATGATCGTCGCTGGATGATTGTGGACAACACCGGTCGTTTTTTAACAGGCCGACAATTACCCGCGATGGTATTGATTCAGGCGCTTCCCACTGAAGACGGCCTAACAATTGGGGCTCCCGGAATAGCGCTGCGACAAGTGCAAAAACCAAGTTCAAACGCTTTGCGAATCGCAGTCAAAGTGTGGGATGACACTGTCGATGCCTTGTTGGCAGACAGCATCACAAATGCGTGGTTGAGCCATTATTTAGCGCAAGAAGTTCGCTTGGTTTATATGGATAGCCACAGCGAACGTAATATAGAAATTGATGAGTCAAACAGTAAGCTCACACAAGCCGTCAGCTTTGCTGACGGCTACCCGCTATTGCTGATATGAGAAGCGTCCTTGACGCATTTGAATGCAAAACTCGCTACGCCTATTTCGATACTGCGCTTTCGTCCTAACCTGGTGGTCAGTGCCACTCAAGCGCATGCGGAAGATGATTGGAAACGTATTCGGATCGGAGCCGTCGAGTTTGATTTGATAAAAACCTGCACCCGCTGCGTGTTTACGACAGTAGATCCGGCGACCGGTGTCAAAGATGCCAGCGGCGAACCCCTTAGAACATTAAAAGAGTATCGCCGCAGTGAGGCCGGTATTATTTTCGGTATGAATCTTGTTTCCAGAAATCAGGGCGTCATCAAACTTGGCGATGAGCTGGTCGTAATCTCTTAAGCCAATTATTCAGCATAGATACCGACTAGCCGAGTATATTAAGAATATCGAAAACTGAAGGGCATTGCATATGAAGCGAGTGAGCGCGTTACTAGTTTTTGCGGTAGCAGCCAGTGCCATGAGTGTCGCTTGTGTAGCGACCGCCCATAAAATCAAGGATAGCGGTAGTATCGCCGGGACAATTAACTATCCGAAAAAGCCTGTGCCCTCGATGCGGGTATGTGCACTTAACACGCAAACCAAAGCGGTAAGCTGTGTAAAAACCAGGGCCGGGCAAACAAAATATTTAATAAAAGGTCTTATCGCCGCCGAATATCAGGTACTTGCGAACGTAAAAGATAATGAACTTCGCGTCGGTGGCCATATGCTGCAAGTACAATGCATACGCGCGCCCTGCCCGGCATTATTGAACTCGGTTTTACTAAAAGCGAAAGAATCAAAAACCGGTATTCATTTGAACGGTTTTTACCCAAGTAGAGAAGACTTTCCTGCACTACCATCTGGCAAAAACTAGCGAATATTTGTGTTTTGCTTAGTGGTGTTTAAGTTTTTCCAGCAACTGTGTCATGGCTTGATCGACGGGCAACTCGTCTTCAAACAACAGTAAATCATTGCGCCGTCTTAGGGAAACCAATTCAGGCGGCGACAAAACCATAACCCGTGCACCACGACGGTTTACAAACATGATGGAGCCAGAAATACCGCTGACCCAAGCGACTTTTAATTGTTGAAAGCCGCCGTCCGCTTTGGGCATTTGTAGCCATGTTCCTACCT
This sequence comes from Arenimonas sp., assembly GCA_043721835.1. Classification (GTDB taxonomy): domain Bacteria; phylum Pseudomonadota; class Gammaproteobacteria; order Xanthomonadales; family Xanthomonadaceae; genus Arenimonas. Next base: position 26,181 of record JAYSQD010000190.1, read on the forward strand.
TGTATTCACTGACTTCTTTCAATTCTGTTTCGGTCGGCTTTAGCGAATCCACCGAATTAGCCATTTCCATGGTTATTTCGACCATAGGCTTGACCGTGGTGTTAGCAGGAACGAGTTCAATTTTTGCCGCAGTCTCGATTCCTGCATCGCCCGGCTTGCCTGAATCGATTGCAGTATCGACTGGCGTTACAATTTCTTCGGTCCACACGGAGACAGAATTTATCAATACCTGAAAAAAATCGGCGGCCGCTTCGCCATTGATTCCAGAACTAGCAAGCACTTCATTAGTGTTGGATTCCAATCCATCTAAATGCGAAAGAGGCAGGATTTCCCCCAAGCTGACCATATCCAGCAAATCTATCCAGGGCTGTGCAACACGCGTTGCTATGACAAAGTCTTCGCTGTCTTTGCCTTTTCGCAATGCAGTCACCGATAAGTGATGCAGCCATTCGGTATTAAAAAAACTCCTAAGCGTGCCGGGCAATGCGTATTGTCGAGTAACACCATTAACGACAGTATTGGCCTGCATTCGCGCTATTTCCAGCCGTTCCTGCCCTTGCTGCGTTTCGCTGGCACGTTTTTCCGACATTTGCGTGCGGCGGCGATGCACCTGCATTTGCTCTGAAAGCTGTGCATCGACCGCCTGAAATTTCCTAACATCACCATCATATTCATTGGTAATGCGTTGAACAGCATGTTCAACATGATTCAGCAATTCACGCTCTTGGGGGGTTTCACCTAAATTGTCTTCGCAAGCTTCCGAAACCGTATTGAGAAACTGTCGTGCCGGGTGATGGCGTTCCAAAAACAATTGCGGGTCGATAACCGCCGCTCTGACAAAAGGCATTACCAGTTGTGCGAGCACTGGCGCCACAGCGTCGCCATAAGGCCGGTCCTTTAGCATCACGTCAAACAAGTTGCCGGCCATTTGAACCGCCGTTTCGTCGGCAGGTTCCAAGCTACCTTGTTCATCATTCTTGGTGAGCCCCATCTGTTTTGCATTTTGCAGCAATTCGCGTTTGATGGTGTCGGCGATAGAACCATCCGGCTTGCCAATAGCTTCCAGCAGCGCGCTGGTATTACCACTGCCGTGCTGCAATTGATCGAGCATCGCCAAGGTTTCAGATTTACCGATGGCACGCTGCGATTGTTGCTGCCCACCTCCACCGCCATAACCGTTAGCACCAAAGTTCATTTGCATGGACTTGAAATGCTCGAGCAATTCGGAAACTAGTGAACGATCTTTGTCTTCGATGGCGCGGTTATAGTGTGGATTTTCAGGACCCGTACCTTGCATTGCTGGCGAGATTGCAGATTCTGAATTTGCAATGGGTGTTTGCGTTTGCCTGGGTAGCGGCATCGGAACCTTGATGCTTTGTCGGCGTATGCGCTCATC
>JAYSQD010000191.1:0-5608 GCA_043721835.1 Arenimonas sp.
GGTCGCGATGGCATGGGGCAGGGCAGCGTGGGATTTGGCCGGGCGCGTGGCTGATTTGACGTTGGGTCATGGCGCTGCGTCCTTGCCATGAGTTTCATGGTGTGGCGAAAGCGATAGATGGCTGTCGGTATCGTCGGTTTTTTTGTCGTTGTACCGACGATTGATGTAGCCCGCAGGGTCTAGCGGCCAGGGCTTTGTGGCTGTGCGGTTGGCGATACGTTTGGCGTTCCAGCGATCGATTTTGTCGATGAAAAAAAGGCAGGTGATAAAGCCGACGAATAACGCTACAAGTACGGTTATAGCGGCGGTTTGATGTGAGATTGTCAGCATATGCCCTCCTGGTGAGGGCAACTGGCGGGTCGGTGGTATTTACGTGCGAGGGGAACGCACTCAGGCCGGGGAGCCTACCTTGGCGACCCGCCGGTCGCCCGCCCTGCGGTGCAGGACGGGGGAATATTAGGCACGGCCTAATTTATAAGTCAATAGGCGTAGCCTAATTATTTAACTATTTATTCTGGCAAAACATGTTTTGCATTGGGACAAACTTTTCTACGTTGTCTTTGTTCTGCAGGAAAGGTGCTTTATCGATGACCACAAATGGCTTGAACCCTGTGTATGCACCATAGGAATTTTTTGCGTTTACTTCACCGCAAACTACATCAAAAGTACCGTATTTATATTGTTTGATGTCTCTGAATTGGGTGGAGTTGGGGTCTTTCATATCCTTGCTGATTGCGTCTTTCGCTGCTTTTATTACAGGTGTATCTACCTGATCTTGTGCAGATGCATTTGAAATTGCAAAAAACATAATTAGTAAAATTTTATTTATTTTCATTATCTGTCCTTTAATTTTAATCAAAGCATAACTGGGGTCCATACTGCTCGGCCAATGATTTCGATGTCGGATTCACTTATTTCATAAGATGAATAAGCAAGGTTTGCTGTGTTGTCGCTGCGTACTCGTATTAAGCCGCCTGGTAATTTGTCGAGCCTTTTCAATAAAGGTTCACCATCAATTAGGATCGCGTATATCTTTCCAGATTTTATTGTTTTCTCGTTTGTTGCTATTACAACTGGGGCGCCGTTCTGTACAGTTGGCTCCATGCTGTCGCCTTTAGCTCTCATTGAGTAGTGCGTTTTTGAAGACCATTTGTTTTGTGCGGCGAAATCAGCCCTAAAAGCTGCGCCAGATTCTGATTTGTCGACTGCGTTTGGATCAGGGCCGCCATTTCCGGCAGACAAGTAATAATCAAGTTTCGGCAGCATGACATATTGGTCGTCAGGCAAGTCGGAAGGATTATTCCAGATATTCAATGCACGAAGATAACCCTCTGGGCGCTCACGGACATTTTTGTCAGACTCTCTAGGTACATGTTTATCAAACCTAAGCCAATCGTAAGACACGTCAAGTTGGTGTGCCAAAATCATGGTTTTTGTCTCATCCGGCATGTGTATGCCGTGATACCAGCCATGTGCAGTAGGTCCGCTAACGGCTAACAACTCGGCCATCCATGATTGGCGGCCTCTAGTTTCCATGTGTTGATAATCCATGGCCTGGCGAAGGCGTCGAGCAAAATCACCCGCCGGAGTATGAGGAAGCAGATCAAAAGTGAGCTTTTCGTAACTCGGTCTGATCGCATCGGGGACGGGGGAGCTACTTGGTTTAGTTTTAGGCATGGCGTAATTATCCAACACACTTGCAAAGGCTGAACCTATGTGTAAATATTAGGTATGGCCTAATTAATGAGCGCGTTTGATGTGCGAATTGCATGAAAAAAACCCCGTTGTTGCTGAATTGATAGAAGCTCTTGGCGGCACTTCCGAAGCGGCAGAACTTTTTGGTGTGAAACAACCGTCAGTTTCCGAATGGTTGAGTCGCGGACAGTTGCCGATCGGGCGGGTTGCTCAGGCTGAAGCGATTACTGCGAACAAATTCACCAGGTATCGCTTGCGTCCTGACATTTTTGGGGCCGATCCAGCTGCTGATTCGGCAAAGGCGGCTTGAGATGAAGAACTGTCGCGATTCGGTGCTCCTTTTTTCCTCTAAACAATATGGCCGCAACCGCGCCTTTGCCGGTGGCAATGTTGAAGTGGTGCAGGGCGGTGATTCGCAGTTCCATGTTTTTTATTTTGCCGGCGTGATGCCTCTCAACCGAACTCAACTTGCTTGCGGGGTGTTGTGAGATGGCGACACAGCGGGCTATACCGATGCGTTTGCCGAATGCCGATGAGATATCGGCAAAGCTTTCATGGTCGGGTGCGATTGAGTTATGTGCCGAGTGCGCTGGCTTTGACCTGGATAAACAGGCGAGCAGTTTGGCTGGCATGGATAAAGCGCGGTGGTCGCGAATCAAGGCAGGACAGGAAGGTATCAAGCCAGATCAGTTGATTGGTTTTATGGATACCTGCGGCAATGACGCACCGCTGCTGTGGCTATTGTCGCAACGTGGCTACGACCTGCACAGCGTGCGCAAGTGTGAGACTGAAACCGAGAAGCTGTTGCGGGTAGCGCGTGATGAATTGGTGCGTGAGCGTAACGAACGGCGTGTGCTTGAAGATGCCATGCGCCGCATTGTGACGGGAGCTTCCGCCGATGCCTGATCACATGGATGGTGTTCAAAAGCACGCACAGAAACAGCAGGACAAAGCCTTGGCCGATACGCTTGAACGTATTGAGCGCAGCAAGGTGGGTGGGCTGGGTGCGTGCGTTGAGTGCGGTGAACCCATTAGCGATTTGCGTAAGTCGTTGGGTGCCAGGCACTGCATGGTGTGCGTGCTTGAAGTGGAGGGCAGGCGATGAAGCAGTATCGCGACCCTATACATCGTGCGCGAATGCTTGAGCGTTTGCGATCAGAAGAACACATGCGCGAGTTGTTCGGCCCGCACAGTGAGGCTGAGCTTATCGATATAGAGCGGCGATTGAATGCATTAGATCAGCGCCCCGAGCCGCAGCAAGAATTGAATTTGGTAACGCGATGAATCTTTTTTTACCCCGCACCCCGGCGCGTGGCTTAGTTGCATGCGGCGAAATGATTAAAAGCAATTCAGTAACCGGTCGCGGGTCCTTCCTGGACTTCTTGGTCGAGGGTAATTCGGACCCCGTTTATTGTGTAAACAGTGCAGCTGGAACTTACTGAACATGGCCTATGCATCGAACTACGATGACGTATTAAAGCAACTTCAAGAAGCCGGTTTGCTGGTCGATACCTTGCTTGTCGGCACCACAAAAGTGCAGCGTTGCCTGGTCGATGGCGGCGGGCGTGAGAAGCGCGGCTGGTATCGCCTGGGGGAGTGGATCACGCCGCAAGGCGAAGCCCTGATTATTGGCGCATATGGCATTTATCTCGGTGATGACAACGGTAAGCGTAAAGTCGAATTACCAAAAGACGGAAAGAAACGCGAGATCAGCCAAGCCGAGCGCGATTCGTTTCGAAAACAAATGGCCGAAAGCGTTAAACGCGCCGAAGCTGAACGTAAAGCCGAAGCCGAGCGCGCCGCGCAGTCCGCGACCAAAGCTTGGAATGCTTGCTTGCTCGTTGGCGAAAGCGACTACCTCACACGCAAGGGGGTAGGGGCGCATGGTTTGCGATTCTCGCCATCTGGCGCGTGTGTCATTCCCTTGCTCGATACCGCCGGCAAAGTACACGGCTTGCAAATTATTCGCGGCAAAGCGAAAGAAAATAAACGACTTGAAAAAGAATTCTGGCCAGCGGGTGTGGCGAAAAAAGGTCACTTTCACCTGGTCGGCATGCCGCAAAATATTGTTTTGGTCTGCGAAGGTTATGCCACCGGCGCAAGCCTGCACGAAGCCACTGGACTGCCGGTAGCGATTGCATTTGATGCCAACAATTTAGCGCCTGTCGCTACCGCATTACGCAAGCGATACAAGCGCGTCAAAATTCTAGTGTGCGCCGACGATGACATTTTCGGCAGCTGCGTTGCGTGCAAAGAAAAAGTCATTCTAACTGTCGATCCGCAAATTTGCGCGGCGTGCGGCAGTGATCACAAGCGGATCAACACCGGCGTTACTTCGGCCAGCATGGCCGCGCTTGAAGTCGATGGTGCCTGGTGCAAGCCGTACTTTGAAGATGAGCCAAAACGGCATGCCTTGTTCGCCAAAAAAGGCGCCAAGCTTTCCGACTTCAACGACCTCCACGCAGCCGAAGGCTTGCATGCCGTTCGGGTGCTAATCGAATACAAGCTGCAAGAACTAGGTTGGTCCTTAACGCAAAAAATCGCGGTGGCAATCACCACCGAAAGCGGGGAGGGGCAGGAAATACTCAAGCCCATCGAAACTACCGATGAATTGCTGAATCGTTTTGTGCTCGTCTACGGTCAGTCCGGCACGGTGTTTGATCACAAAGAACACCAGCTGTTATCGGTCAGTGATATGCGCGATGCCTGCGTGAATAAATACGTGCATCGCGCCTGGTCTGAGCATCCTAATCGCGGCATCGTGCGCGTCACCGAAGTGGGTTTTGACCCCGGTGGCGACGATCCTGAAATACGTTGTAACTTATGGTCTGGTTGGCCGACAAAACCAAAGCCTGGAAGCTGCGAAAAATTATTAACGCTCTTGCGCTACATGTGCAGTGCCGAAACCAATTCGGAAAAACTATATCAGTGGGTTTTGAACTGGGTCGCGTACCCGATTAAATTCCCTGGCGCAAAAATGAAAACCACTTTGGTTTTACATGGCCCGCAAGGCACTGGTAAAAATTTATTTTTTGAAGCGCTCATGAATATCTACGGCAAGTATGGCCGCGTTATTGATCAATCGGCGATTGAAGATCGCTTTAATGATTGGGCGTCTCGCAAATTATTCCTGATTGCCGACGAAGTGGTGGCGCGTTCTGATCTGTACCACGTAAAAAATAAATTGAAGGCATTCATCACCGGCGTTTGGATACGAATAAATCCGAAAAACATGGCCGCCTATGACGAAAAAAACCACGTGAACATCGTGTTTTTATCGAATGAATTTATGCCGGTGGTGCTTGAAGAAGATGACCGGCGCCACACTGTAATCTGGACACCGGAAAAACTGGATCAAGAGTTTTATAAATCGGTCATTCACGAAGTCGCCAACGGCGGCGTGGAAGCGCTGCACGATTATTTGATCAACCACAACATCGGCGACTTCAACGAAGGTACCTTGCCGCCGTTCACCGATGCCAAAAAGGAATTGATCAACCTGAGCATGGATAGTCCGAGCCGGTTTTTCAACGCGTTTATGGCTGGAGAATTTGACGGATTTAAAGTTCAACCGTGTTTGGCGCAAGACTTTTACGATCTCTATCGAATTTATTGCCAGCAAGTGGGTGCTCGACCGGCACCTTTACCTAAATTTTTGAACGCATTGGACCGAAAACATGGTTGCCCATGCGTGCGAAAGCGATATGAATCCTATGACACGGCTGAAGATAAAGTAAAAGGCCCGCATTCCATCGCCACATTCGGGCTCGAACCGCCCGCAGGCGACAACGAATTGAAATATTACGGCGAAAACATCAACAGTTTTCGGCTTGCCTTGAAAGATTTAAAGGGGAAAAACCGTGATTAAGCCCAATTCTGTGCGCTATGTGCGGCATGGTGTGCGCTATCCCGT
>JAYSQD010000192.1:0-1413 GCA_043721835.1 Arenimonas sp.
GCGTCTGGAACAGGCAATCGCCGAAGCGCGTTCCAAGGTGACGGCCTCCATTGCAAAATTCCGTTCTGATGCTGCCGCCGACCTTAACCTGGCGAGAGCGGAATTGGCGGGCACCAGCGCCACCAGCGTTGCGGCAGAGGACCGCCTCGCCCGCACTGAGGTGCGCGCGCCAGTGACCGGAATCATCAAGCTGCTCAAGGTCACAACCGTTGGCGGTGTTATTCAGCCGGGCATGGAAGTAATGGAGATCGTGCCATTAGAAGACACCTTGCTGGTTGAAACTAAAATCCGGCCTTCAGATATCGGCTTCATACACCCCGGCCAGGATGCCACGGTTAAGGTGACAGCCTACGACTTTTCGGTCTATGGCGGCCTTGATGCTCAGGTAGAAAATATCACCGCCGATACTATTACCACCGAAAAAGGTGACAAGACCGAGAGTTTCTACATTGTGCAGGTGCGAACAAAGTCTACTACGTTCAGCGCCAGTAAAAAGAATCTCCCGATTATGCCGGGCATGGTGGCCACCGTGCATATTCGCACCGGCAAAAAGACTATCCTGAACTACCTGCTTAAGCCTATCATCAAGGCCAAGTACGATGCCATGCGGGAGCGTTAGAAGTTGCTAAAATCACTTTTCGCAGTCATTTCAGTCTTTGCGTACAAATAAGACGTTTAGCTTCTATAGCCAATCCCTTAAATAATGACAGAAACTGATACGTAACTGCCATTATTTTTGGAGAGTGGCTATAAAATTGTGAAAGGTACGGATTTCGTCTTTATATGGCCGCTGAATGACTCTACCCCGTATCAACCCGGCCGCGTAATAATCGGAGAAGGCACCGTAATATTCTCATCGTAAGGGTGTTCTTGGCGCTGATATAGCTTCAGCACACGCTGCACATATTGTCTGGTTTCGGGGTAAGGCGGCACGCCTCGATGTCGGTCAACGGCTCTTTCACCAGCGTTGTAAGCGGCTGCGACCAAAGTAATATTGCCGTGATAATAAGACAGCAGCCAGCGCAAATACCTGATCCCGCCCTTGATATTCTGCGTGGCATCAAAAGCATTCTTGATATTAAAACGCTCCGCTGTACCTGGAATCAATTGCATCAACCCCATCGCGGCTTTCGGTGACTGGGCTTTCACTTTGAAATTAGACTCAACGGCGATAATCGACAGCACAAGTTTCGGGTCGATGTTGTACCAAGCCGACAAGGTTTCGACCAGTTCAACAATCCAGCGTTTGGTATCGGGCAAAATAGCAAGCTGGCGTTCGATATTGGTGGATTCACTCTTGGCATCGTAGATAAGCTGCGGTGGGCGCTCAGGCAAAACTTCACTGGTGACGCAAGCGGGTAATTCTGATGAGGTCAGATTGATGGTCTCCAGCATATTCTGGGCTTCAGCGTG
>JAYSQD010000193.1:0-6250 GCA_043721835.1 Arenimonas sp.
GCCTCCTACAAATCCAGCCAGTAGGAGGCCGCTTGCGGGCGACGCGTAAGACCTTATTTTGCATCGGAACAAAAAAGTTAAATTGACCCACCCCCGCGAAAGCCTTAAAATCACAGCTTGCGCCGAAATAGCTCAGTTGGTAGAGCGCGTCATTCGTAATGATGAGGTCGTAGGTTCGATTCCTATTTTCGGCACCAAAAAAATAATACGCCAGAACCCGCCGCGTGCACGCCAAACCAAAGGCTGCCATCCCAAACCGGCGCTCTAAATGCAAAAGCGCCTCACGGCGCTTTTTTGTGTCTCATGTTCTGAGAATGATTTGTAGGAAAATCCTTACTCGAAAAACTACTTCGTGCTGAACGATTTTCACAATCTTTCGGATATAGTGTTTCAGCAATATAGCTTTCTTGTCTAATTCCCACCACTGCGGATTGTGTAAACTCCAATGGCCATATCCAAACCCAAATCAAAAACCGCCTACGTTTGCAGTGAATGTGGTGCCGACCACAATAAATGGCAGGGCCAATGCGGTGAATGCGGCGCATGGAATACGTTGAGCGAATTCGTAATTGAATCTGCATCGGCCGCCAAGCAATCGACTCGTCAAGGCGGTTGGGCAGGCGATACCCATACCCCAAAAATCACGCCGCTTAAATCGGTGAATCAATCCGAAGAAACCCGCGTCTCTACCGGTATCGGTGAATTTGATCGCGTACTCGGTGGCGGCTTGGTGGAAGGTTCGGTGGTATTGATTGGTGGTGACCCCGGTATCGGAAAATCCACTTTGTTATTGCAAACGCTCGCCCATATGGGCGCGCATATGCCGGGTCTGTATGTGAGCGGCGAAGAAAGTCTGGGGCAAATTGCCGGGCGCGCAACGCGGCTCGGTTTGAATCTGGATGTATTGCATGCACTGGCCGAAACCGGTGTCGAAAAAATTATTACGCAGGCCTCCACCACAAAACCTAAACTGATTATTGCCGATTCCATCCAGACACTTTGGTCGGAACATCTTACGGCGGCACCCGGTTCCGTGAGCCAGGTGCGGGAAAGTGCCGCGCGTTTGGTTCGCTTCGCGAAAGAAACCGGCACTGCGGTATTTCTGGTCGGTCATGTCACGAAAGAAGGTGGCATTGCTGGCCCGCGCGTACTCGAACATATGGTCGATGCGGTTTTATATTTTGAAGGTGATAGCGGAAGTCGTTTTCGCGTACTGCGTGCTTTCAAAAACCGCTTCGGCGCCGTGAATGAACTCGGTGTTTTTGCGATGTCCGAAAAAGGTTTGAAAGAAGTACCGAACCCCTCAGCAATTTTTCTTTCCGGTTCACAAAGTCAAACACCCGGAAGCATTGTTTTAGTAACTCGCGAAGGCACCCGACCTTTACTGGTTGAAGTGCAGGCCTTAGTTGATAAAAGCCCGCTCGCCAATCCGCGTCGCGTCACCTTGGGTCTTGAACAAAATCGTCTTGCCATGTTGCTTGCCGTTTTGCACCGTCATGGCGGCGTTGGTGTTTATGATCAGGACGTATTCGTCAATGTCGTTGGCGGCATCCGCGTACAGGAAACCGCTGCCGATTTACCCGTGTTGCTGGCGGTATTAAGTTCCTTGCGCGACAAACCCCTCGCCGATAAAACCGTCGCCTTTGGTGAAGTCGGTTTATCCGGTGAAATTCGCCCAGTACCCAATGGCGAAGAACGCCTGAAAGAAGCCGCCACCCACGGCTTCAAACGCGCCATCGTCCCCAAAGCCAATGCTCCAAAAAAAGGCATGTTTAAAGAGATGGAAGTGATTGGTGTTGAGCGGTTAAGTGATGCGTTGCATGCAGCGTTTTAAAATGATGGAAATCTCGTAGGGTGGAACCACCAACAGGCGGCACGCCGCTGGTGATTCCACCGAAGATTGCGATGATGTGTGAGATGGTGGGTTTTTAACAGCTTAGCTGGTCAACCGCTGCGCGGGTTCCACCCTTGTGTATCGATAGTTTGCTATTTTCTCACTGCGTTAGCGTCAGCAATTTGATAGTTTAAGCTTTTGCAACTTGTAAATAAGTAATCTAGGCAAGGTCTGGATCTATGGGAGGTTAGGTATGGGTATCTATTTTATTGCAGCTGGTAATAGCTCAAAGAACAGAACGAAGACTCTTGATAGTGCGCATACTTTAAGTGATATATGTGATTTTTTAACCAAGGAAGATGGCGAGAAATTAAAACTGTACTTTAATGATGATGAAAGCGTGTTTTTATGGGGAGCAAATAACACGAAGGAAGTTGCGAAAGTAAACAGTGGTGATTATGTAATTGATGTGAAAAACAAAGAAGTAATACAGGTATTTACCTTTTGTTTTTACGTTCCAACAGACAATGGAAAGCTACAAAATTACGTTGGCTGGGATCAAGAAATCGCGCCAAATGATAGGCGACCCTATGGATGTGTTTATTTTTTAAAGTCGCCTAAAAAAACAATTTACACTGAAAAGCGGTACTTCCAAGTTGCATTCAATCAAAGTAAAAATCAGCAGTGGTTGGTAGCTCAGAAGTATTTTGATGATGCTGCTGTTCGTTCTGCGATGAGCACAACACACACTGACTCGGTTGAGACTTTAATTGGGATAGCAGGAGGTGAATTTAGCAAGGTTTCTGAGTTAAACCAATCCCAGTCAGCTATCGTTTATTTATCAACCCGGACTCCCAAAATTGTAGTGAGGGAAGAGTCGCCCAAAGTTGCTTGGCTAAACCTTTTAGAAAGTAAGATTCAAATTCTAAAAGCTGATCAGCAACACCAAGAAAGAGATCATGAAGTCTTGGTTGAGTTTCTGTTTGAAATCTTGGGCTACGAGAGGATACATGACATCAAGTTTCGGCGTGGTTATATAGATATTAGTATCTACAGCAACAATTCGCCGAAAATAACTATAGAAGTAAAAAAAGATTGGAGTCTTTCGCCTGAAAGTCGAAAGGCGCTTAGCCAAGCATTCAATTATTCAGGTGAAATAGGGACGCGTTACGTTGTAATTACTAATGGTGATAGATATTGTTTCTATGACAAAAGGCAGGGCACTTCTTATCAAGAACATCTTATCCGTGACTTTTCAATATCAGCCATGACGCATGAAGATCTATCCTTTATCGAACACTTCCGAAAAGAAAATATTGATGCCTAGCGCCCTAGCTCGGGTCACGCTCTATCGACCCGGGTTAGATTGCCGAATCCCCGGGTCGATGGAGCGTGACCCGGACTACGTTATTTTTCAACAAAACTCAAATTCTTCCCAGCATCTCAAGCACCGCACGACTACCAAAATACGATAGCAATAACAAACCCATCGCAATCAAAGTCAATCGCACGGCTCGCGGGCCGCGCCAGCCGTAGCGCCAGCGGCCAAATAATAAACCGGCAAATACAATCCAGGACAAAACCGACAGCACAGTTTTATGCCACAAATGTTGCGCCATCATATTGTCAACAAACAGCATGCCGGTGACCAGAACAAAGGTCAGTAAAATAAAACCGACACCGACGGTGCGGAATAATAAAGTTTCCAGATGAACCAGCGGTGGCAGGGCTCGCAACCAGCCATGAATTTTACGATTGCGCAATGCACGTTCCTGGAACCACAGCATCAAAGCAAGCAGGGATGCAATTGCCAATGTTGCGTATGCCAATAAGGCCAGCATGGCGTGCATCAATAATTGCCAGCTTAGTGTTTCCGGTTTGTTGTCGCCGAAGAAAAATAAACTGACGACAAAAATGGCCGCCAATGGAAACACCACAATTCCCAGAGCCTGTAGTCGCTGATTCACTGAAACACTCGAGGTCAGTGCTGCCATTCCTAGGCTGACGAGAGAAAGCGCGGCAAAAAAATGCAGTTGCAATCCGCTGCCATTCACAACTTCAAGAATATGCACCAGGGCATGGCAAAGCACAGCGTTGACGGCCAGAAAAAATGCGGTCTTATTCGGTACGGCGGCGTCGGGCTCTGCGCGGCTGAGCAAGACGCCCGCCGAAGAAAGGTAAAGCAGGGCTGCAAGGAAGGTAAATATCATGCTGCAAGTGTCGCATGTTCAGCCAAGCCTGAGAACGCAGGGCCGGAAAAACCGCTCTGCTGGGCTATAATTGCCCATCTTTTAGAACCTCCGGAAGCACCATGTTTGAGTCACTTACCCAGCGTCTTTCCAGCACCTTGCAGAATTTGCGTGGTCGCGGTCGTTTAAGCGAAGACAATATTAAAGAGTCCTTGCGTGAAGTACGCATCGCCTTGCTGGAAGCCGACGTGGCATTGCCGGTGGTGATGGCCTTGATCGAAAGTATCAAAGTCCGCGCGATTGGCCAGGATGTAATGACCAGCCTTACCCCGGGGCAGGCGCTGATTAAAGTCGTGCATGATGAAATGGCGGCGGTGATGGGTTCGCAGGCCAGTGACTTGAACTTGAATGTGCCTGCACCTGCAGTGATTCTGATGGCAGGTTTGCAAGGTGCCGGTAAAACCACCACGGTAGGTAAGCTGGCAAAATTCCTGAAAGAAAAACGCAAGAAAAAAGTGATGGTGGTCAGTTGCGACGTTTATCGCCCGGCCGCTATTCAACAATTGGAAACATTGGCAAAACAATCCGGTGCTATGTTTTTTGCATCGAATGCCAATCAAAATCCGGTCGATATTGCCCGTGCCGCGATTGATGATGCCCGTAAAAGTTATGTCGATGTTTTGATTGTCGATACCGCCGGTCGTTTGGCGATTGACGAAGCGATGATGCAGGAAATAAAAGCCCTGCACGCCGCGATTTCACCGGTCGAAACCCTGTTTGTCGTCGATGCGATGACCGGCCAAGATGCCGCCAATACCGCAAAAGCCTTTGCCGATGCATTGCCATTGACGGGTGTCGTGCTAACCAAGACCGATGGCGATGCACGCGGTGGTGCGGCGCTTTCGGTTCGACACATTACCGGGCAGCCGATCAAGTTTGTCGGTGTTGGCGAAAAACTCGATGGTCTGGATATTTTCCATCCGGACCGCGCGGCCAGCCGCATTTTGGATATGGGTGATGTGCTCAGCTTGGTCGAACAAGTGCAATCGCAAGTCGATCAGCAAAAGGCCCAGAAATTTGCCGAGAAAGTCGCCAAGGGCAAGAAGTTTGATCTGAACGATATGCGCGACCAGCTCGAACAAATGGAAAATATGGGTGGCCTGTCTGGCCTGATGGATAAATTGCCGGGCATGTCGCAAGTGCCCGATCATGTGAAATCACAAATGACCGGCAAGGAAATGCCGCGCATGGTCGCGATCATTAATTCAATGACGAAAAAAGAACGTCGTAATCCGGCTTTGCTGAATGGTTCGCGCCGTGCGCGGATCGCCCGGGGCTCGGGTACCACGCCTGCCGATGTGAACAAACTGCTCAAGCAATTCCAGCAAATGGAAAGCATGATGAGCAAACTTGCCGGCGGCGGTATGAAAGGCATGATGCGCACCATGAAAGGCATGATGGGCGGTGGCGGGTTTCCGGGTGGTGGTGGGTTTAGGCGTTAGTCGGCAGTGAAAGTCAGTGATGTCCTGCGCTTGCTGCAAGAAGATGGCTGGTTATTGGTAGCCACCGTGGCACTCATCGTTAAGTCTGGTCGCTTTACAATTCCGGGCAAGCCTAGTGACGATCTCGCGCCAGGAACGCTTAACAGTATTTTGAAACAAGCCAGTCTGAAGAGGTAATTCAAATGCGCTACGCCATCGTTATTGAACAAGCTGAGGCTAATTTTTCGGCTTATGTGCCGGATCTGCCGGGTTGCGTTGCAACGGGTCAAAATATGGAAGAAGTGGAGCGCGAGATTCGGGAAGCCATTGTTTTTCATCTTGAGGGGCTGCGTGAAGATGGCCTGGTAATCCCGCCATCGGTAAGCGTTGTTGAGTATGTGGACGTTGCTGCTTAAGCAGCAGTTTTGGGCTTTGTAGCCCTGTTTTATTTGGCTTTTTACGGACGAACCAGCTTTTAGACTTCCCCGACAGCCATTTCCCCGCTATAATCTCCGGCTCACCGGCGGCTAGACTTTACTGTTTGCCACCCATTCACCCTTGAAAGTAGAGCAAATTATCATGGTCAAGATTCGCCTGGCCCGCGGTGGCGCCAAAAAGCGTCCCTTCTATCACGTTGTTGTGACCGATCAGCGCAATAAGCGCGATGGTCGTTCCATTGAGCGCGTGGGTTATTACAACCCGGTTGCCCAAGGTCAAGAAAAACGCGTTGAACTTAATCTTGAGCG
>JAYSQD010000194.1:0-21224 GCA_043721835.1 Arenimonas sp.
TCCGCAGGCCATTCGCGAGTAGAACTCGCTCCTGCGAAGGTAATATTTCCGCAGGCCATTCGCGAGTAGAACTCGCTCCTACGGGGTAATATTTTCGCAAGCCATTCGCGAGTAGAACTCGCTCCTATGGGGTAATATTTCCGCAGGCCGTTCGCGAATAGAACTCGCTCCTACGTTTCTTTATTTCGCGACTTAGCGGGCAGGCTTTGAGGGCATGGGAAACGGCATCACCACTTTCTCGCCCGTGGTGGCATCACGAATGGCCAGTTGACCTTTTCTATCGACTTCTTCAATTCGCACGATGCTTTGCATCGGCAGGTGTAATACTTTGGTATTGGAAAATTCGTCGCGCAGGCGCTCTTCGGTTGGATCAACTACGAGCCCTTCGTTCACATCGAAGACCAGTTCGCTTATTTCGGTAAAGCCCCAGATATCGCCCGACATAATTTTACGGGCGTAGAGCTCATAAATTTTTCCGGCATTGAAGAAAGTAATTTTGTAGAGCTTTTTCATAAGATTTATTTGAGTCGCGGGAGATGAATAAAAGGTCGCATTAATAGGGCAATGATAATACCTGCGGCAAAGCCGCTAACATGGGCCCACCATGCCACATAGCCGAAGGCCGGACCCAGAAAAGTAAATAACCATTGCAATAAAGCCCAGATGCCGATCAATACCACGGCGGGTAGGCGGATAAATTCCAGCCACAGGCCAAGCGGCAATACGATACCCAAACGTGCGCTGGGGAACAACGCCAGATAAGCACCAATGAGTGCCGACACACCACCGCTGGCACCGACAATTAATCGGCCAGGTGTATCAAGCATCAATGAAGCCACCAGATTGGCAATGGCACCGCCGACTAAAAACACCGTCAGTAAGCGCCAAGGCCCGAGTGATTTTTCCGAAGGATAGGCAAAGATCAATAGAAAGATCACATTGCCCAGCATATGCACCCAGTTAATGTGAATAAATAATGCGCTAAGTAAAGTTAGCGGGCGACCGTCGGTAAAATCCACGCGCCATTGATGCAAACTGCCCGATAATGTACCCCATTGGTCAAGGTAGGTTTTGACTTGCTCGGTGCTTGGCCAGCACTGCAACCACAAAAATGCAAAAACAATAATCCCGACCAGCAAAGGCGTCGCCCAGCGCCGTCTGGTTTTTTTTCGTGATGGCAGATCAACAAACATTTATAGAGCGGTCATGGTCGCGGCAATAAATAGGATTGCCCTTGCACCGACAATACCACGCCATCTTGACGGATTTGTTCAACGACCGCGGTGCCCAGCACACTGCCTTCGTTAACACGTTGGCCGTCAATAATCGCGAAGCGTTTGCTCGCTTCCGGCGAATACACATGCATGCTGAGTTTTAATGCGGGCAGCTGTTGTCGTTGTTCAGTCGACAGTTCAGTCAAGCTGGCAATTCTGCTTGCAGGTGTCGCTTCCGGAGTGGCTGGTGCTACTTCAGTTATTTGAGGCGCGATGCTTGTCGGAGTGACTGGAGCAACTGGTGCAGGTGTTGTGGCAGCGATTGACGCCGCAACGCTAGCTTGGGTCACTGCAGGCTTTGGCGTAAGGGCAATAGGTGGCGGCTCAATAGTTGCAGGCGTTT
The DNA here is from genome assembly GCA_043721835.1 of Arenimonas sp. GTDB lineage: Bacteria > Pseudomonadota > Gammaproteobacteria > Xanthomonadales > Xanthomonadaceae > Arenimonas. The sequence goes on from JAYSQD010000194.1 coordinate 1,618, forward strand.
GTTCGGGTGTTTGATTGGTCACTGCGGCCACAATGCTGGGCGATGATGCAACTTGTTTTTTTGTGTAAAAATAGCCAAGGATCAAGGCAGTGATCAGCAATGCAATGACTAGCAGTAACGGCCATCTGGATTTTTCACTGGCGCGCGCATGGTTCTGTGTAGCAGGCGAGGGGCTCAGCAGTGTCGGCGCTTGTCCACGTAAACGTTCGGCTTCGGATTTTTTCAAGGCATCAAGAATTAGCGACATGCTCAACTCCTGCGGCCTTGGTGGGTATATCAAAATAATAATGAATACCATAGCTGGCCATGATTGCTAGCAGCAAAGCCAGCGACCAAAAAATGATTCGGCGACGCGTGAAATAATTTTGCATGGGTAACACTTCTTTCGCGGCGAGTGCTACCAGTTTTTTGTCGACTGTTTTGTGTTCATGCACATAAGCCGCCAGCAAGGCCCGGTCGGCAATAATGTTTAATAAACGCGGCACACCTTTTGAATAGTGAAACAAAGCGTTAATGGCATCGCTGGCGAAGGGAAATTGCGCACCGCCAGCAACCGCATAACGATGCCGTAGATACTGTTGGGTTTCGGCCTTGTTCAAGGGCGTCAGATGAAAACGTGCGGTGATCCGTTGAGACAATTGCCGTAAATCACGACGCGCCAGTAAATCGCGTAACTCCGGCTGCCCGAGTAAAATAATCTGCAATAATTTTTGCGTATTGGTTTCAAGATTGGTCAGCAAGCGGACTTGTTCCAGCGCATCGGCCGAAAGATTTTGTGCCTCGTCAATAATCAGTACCACTCGCAGACCTTCGGCATAAGCCTGCAATAAATACACATTCAAGGCATCAATCAATCGTTTCTGATGACCTTGCTTGCCACGCAGGGGAATATGCAATTCCTTGCCGATCGCTTCGAGCAATTCAATCGGCGACAACATCGGATTCAAAATCAGCGCCACCCGGGTATTGGTTGGTAATTGTTCCAGCAATAAACGGCAGAGCGTTGTTTTCCCAGTTCCTACTTCACCGGTTAATTGCACAAAACCACCGCTACTGCCTTGTCCGACGCCGTATAAAAGATGCGCTAAAGCGTCCCGATGGCGATCGCTTAAAAAAACGAAACGCGGGTCCGGACTAATCGAAAAGGGCGGTTCACGTAGCTGGAAGTGCTCGAGAAACATGCGGTCAATAATCGTAAAAAGCCAGTATAGCGTGGGTTGCGGAAAAACGTAGGAGCGGTGTTAGCCGCGAATGGCCTGCTGCGATGTTTGAAATCGCTGAGTCCCCGACAAGAGCACTCGGGGATGACGAACTTGTCATGCAAGGAAATTATTTATTGATCTGCCCGTGGGAGCGTCCGTCAGGCGCGAAAAACGTCGCCGGATCTATTTCACCTGCAAGCGCTCATCATAGTTCCGGTGAAACAAGAAATCGCTGGGTTGGCGTACGCGCATATCGGATGCATTCGCACCTGACGGGCGCTCCCACGGTATCGACACATCGCTTAGACTGTAACAAAGTTAAGGAAAGCCCATGCCCAACTCCCCATTGATTAACCCAAAAAACCTGCAATTTTTATTGCATAAGGTTTTTCCGGTTGAAAAACTCTGCTCTTATCCGCGATTTGCCGACCATGAAGCAGTCACCTTTGATGCCATCATTCAGGCTGCGCATGATTTGGCATTGAAACAATTTCTGCCGCATAACCGACAATCTGATAATCACGAGCCCGAGTTTGATCACGGCCGTGTCAAGATTATTCCGGAAGTGAAAACCGCTTTGGACGCCTATGCCGAAGCCGGATTTCCGGCAGCGTTTGCCGACAGTGAAGAGGGCGGCATGCAGCTACCCTTCAGTATTTCGCTGGCCTGCGATGCCTTGTTTGCTAGTGCGAATGTATCGACGATGGGCTATGCCATGCTGGCGCGCGGCGTCGCCAATTTATTGAAGGCCCATGGCACCGCCGAGCAACAACAAAAATTTATGCTGCCGATATTGCAGGGCCGTTTTCTCGGTACCATGTGTTTAAGCGAAACCCAGGCCGGTTCATCGCTAGGTGATATTAAAACGATGGCAACAGCGCATGCGGATGGAAGTTACCGCATTAGCGGCTCGAAAATGTGGATTTCGGGTGGCGAACATGATCTTTCGGAAAATATTATTCATATGGTGTTGGCAAAAATTCCTGGCGGCCCAGCGGGTGTCAAAGGCATTAGTCTGTTTATCGTGCCAAAATTTTTGGTGAATGAAGACGGCAGTCTGGGTTCACGTAACGATGTGCAATTAGCCGGTGTTAATCACAAGCTCGGCCAGCGCGGCATCGTCAATACCTTCCTGAAATTTGGCGAACAGGAAAATTGCATCGGCTATCTGGTGGGTCCACAACACCAAGGCTTATCGCAAATGTTCCATATGATGAATGAGGCGCGCATTGGTGTCGGCGTCGGCGCGATAATGCTGGGTACCGCCGGTTATTTGCATAGTCTAGAATACGCCAAAGAACGCAAACAGGGTCGTCATCCCGAACAAAAAGATCCGGCGTCGCCACCAGTGGCTCTAATAGAACACGCCGATGTGCGACGCATGCTATTGCAGCAAAAATGCTATACCGAAGGTGCATTGGCGCTGGCATTTTATTGCGCGCAATTGATTGATGTGCGTGACAATGATCAGGATAAAAACAAGACTCACGAGGCGTCGCTATTGCTCGATCTGATTACACCGATCCTGAAAGCCTGGAGCGGCGAGTGGTGTTGCAAGGCCAATGATTTGGCCATTCAAATTCTGGGCGGTTATGGCTACACGCGCGAATATCCGGTCGAACAATATTATCGCGACAACCGATTAAACCCGATTCACGAAGGCGCCAATGGCATTCAGGCGCTCGATTTACTGGGCCGTAAAGTATTGCTGGAAAACGGCGCGGCCTTGCAATTATTGCAAGGGGAAATCCAGAGTGATATTGCGCTAGCCAGTAAGATCGAAAATCTTAAATCTTATGCCGATCAATTATCGGAAGCCTTATTGCTAGTCGGCAAAACAACACAGGTGCTCATCGTTCAAATGCAGGCTGGCAATATCCGCTTGAGTCTCGCCAACGCCTCGTACTACCTCACTATGATGGGGCATGTAAGCATTGCCTGGATGTGGCTAAAACAAGCGATAGTGGCCGCTGAATCAGGCGAAAGCGGAAAAGATTTTTATCAAGGCAAACTAATGGCTTGTCGCTTTTTCTTTACTTACGAATTACCGCAGATTAAAACCCATGCAGCGCTCTTGCAAAAAATGGACGACACAACACTCAATATGTCAGCGGAGGCTTTTTAATGAGTGCCACATCATTCACCCTTGAACGCGACGGCCATATTTTATTGATGGGCTTTAATCGCCCCGAAAAACGCAATGCCTTTGATGTCGATACTTATCGCGCACTCGCGTCAGCCTACGGTGAGCTTGATCGTGATCCGGATTTGCGCGTGGGATTATTGTTCGGGCATGGCGATCATTTCACCGCCGGACTCGACTTGCCGCAATGGGCGCCGGTGCTTGCTCAGGGTCGTTTGGCGGATTTGCCCGATGGTGCGCTCGAACCATTTGGCCTGGATGAAAACAAACGCCTGAGTAAGCCATTAGTCGTCGCTGCACACGGCGTAAGCTTTACCGTTGCCATGGAGTTGATGATGGCCGCTGATATTCGCGTTGCATCACGCACATCCCGATTCGCACAACTGGAAGTACAGCGCGGTTTCTTTCCCTGCGGTGGCGCCACAGTACGGTTGATGCAGGAAATCGGCTGGGGTAATGCAATGCGTTATTTATTGACTGGCGATGAATTCAACGGCGCAGAGGCTTATCGCATGGGCTTCGTACAGGCGCTCACCGAGCCCGGCGAGCAATTCGAGTGCGCCTTGAATATCGCGCGTTCCATCGCGAAAGCGGCGCCTCTTGGCGTGCAAGCAGTATTGGCATCGGCACGACAGGCGAGACATGAGGGCGACATTCCGGCCTTAAAAGCACTGATGCCGATGCTGCCTGAGATGATGAAAACCGAAGACATGTTTGAGGCGCTCGCTGCTTTCAAGGAAAAACGCGCGCCGGTATTCAAGGGGAAATAAGCGTTAGCATTGACAATGATACTGGGGAATATAATGGCGAAGCGCCTTAAATCATTAAGCGGGCTCGATGCAGGTTTTCTCTATTTGGAAAATGCTGGCACACCGATGCATGTCGGCAGCGTGATGTTGATCGAAGTGCCAAAAACCCGCGCAAAGAAAAAATACGATTTTCAATCGGAATTAATCCAGCATCTGCAAGATCGACTGCCGCGCGCTGCAGCGCTAAGACGCGTACTGAAAGAAACGCCGCTGGATTTAGCGCATCCCATGTGGGTTGAAACAGAACAGGTCAATTTAAAAAAACATGTGCTGAAAAAAACCTTGCCTGGCAATGGCGGTATGAGCAAATTGCATGCCCTGACGGGGAAATTACACGCTGCTCTGCTGGATCGTAATTTGCCGATGTGGCAGTTCGTGGTGATTGAAAATGTTGAGCCAGGCGTGATTGCCCTTTATTCAAAAATTCATCATGCCCTGTTAGATGGACAGGGCGGCGTGGCGTTGGCACAGGTGCTGCTCGACATCGAAGCGAAAGCACCTAAAAAAATAGGCAAGAAAAAAACTATCGAACTTAGCGATATTCCGCGTTTACGCAAACGCGACGTCACTCAAACCGCATTGCGCTCAACAGTGAACCAATTTGCAAAGTTATTACGAGCACTGCCCAGTACATTAAAACTTGCCGGCGGCATCAGTTCGCCAGGCAAACTCAAAAATCTGCGCGACAGTATTTTGCTCGCACCACGCACGCCGTTTAATCAGCAAATTAGCGATACCCGCAGCTTTGCTACCGTGTCAGCACCGATTGATTTGGTGAAGCGTGTTGCGCGCGGTTTCAATGTCAGTTTGAATGACGTAGTGATGGCCATGTGCGGCGGTGCTCTGCGTGAAATGCTGAAAAAAACTGGGCAATTGCCAAAGCAAAGTTTAATCGCAGCCATGCCAGTGTCGTTGCGTGAAAGTGGCAATACCGACTCCAACAACCAGGTTTCGATGGTGCAATGTTCGCTGGCGACCGATATCGCCGATCCGGTGGAACGCTTGCAGGCGATTCGGGCATCGACCGCACAAATCAAGGAACGCGTTGCGACTTTCAAGAATATGATTCCCACCGATTTTCCCGGTTTGGCCGCACCAATCTGGGCGTCGGGCTTGTCGCGGCTTTGGGCCAGCGGTCGTATCGCCGAAAAACTACCGCCACTGGCGAATGTGGCGATCTCCAATGTTCCCGGCCCGCCGATTCCGCTGTACCTAGCCGGAGCGAAGCTGAGGCATTACTATCCAGTATCTATAGTGACGCACGGTTTGGCTTTGAATATTACTGTACAAAGTTATGCAGGCTCGCTGGAATTTGGCATTACCGCCTGCGGCGATATTGTGCGAAAACCAGAAGCACTCGCCGCCGCATTATCGCGTTCCCTACACGAACTCAATGAGATCTTGCCCGAATGAAAGCACCCGTCATGCGTCCGAAAACCCATCAAGTACTCAAGTCGCCGTCATGGTTATGCATGGCCCTGGAAGGACGCGCAGTATTTGAATGGGGTTCGTACCTAGCGGCCTGGCCTTTATTGAAAAACGCCCCGCGCGGCGATGGGCACCCGGTATTGGTATTGCCCGGTTTGGGCGCTGGTGATCGCAGCACGTATCCCATTCGTCGCACGCTTGATCGCTTGGGTTACGCCGCCTACAAATGGGACCAAGGTCTTAATTTTGGTCCACGCGAACATGTGATCAAGGGGCTGGTTGAAAAAGTCAGACAAATGCAATTCGAGCATGATCAGAAAATAAGCATTGTCGGTTGGTCACTCGGTGGTGCGATGGCGAACGCGCTGGCACTGCGAATGCCTGAACGTATTCGTTCGGTGGTCACAATGGGATCGCCACTGACTGGTCACCCCAAAGGTACCAATGCTTGGCGAATTTTTGAACTAGTCAGTGGTTTTCGTCATGACGATCCACGCTTGATGGAATTAGTCGCCGGGCAGCCAAGCGTGCCAACCACATCGATCATGAGTAAAACCGACGGCATCGTGAACTGGCGCATGAGCCTCGCACCGGAACACAAGATGGCAGAAAACATCGAAGTCAGCGCCACCCATCTTGGCATGGGCGCCAATGCTGCCGTGCTCTGGGTCATGGCCGATCGGCTTGCACAAAAAGAAGGCCAATGGAAACCCTTCGATAAAAAAGCCACGGCATTTCACTCGCTATTATTTCGCGACCCGCACGAATTTCGTCTGGCAGATTTAATCGCTCCATAATGTAGGGGCGCATGCTTGCTGCGCCCAAAACGTGCGAGGATGTTTCTCGTAGGAGCGTCCTTTAGGCGCGAAGAACCTGCGATGCTGTTTCCTGGCAATGGTCGCCCGCAAGCGGCCTCTTACGAAATTAATCCGCGACCCGCATATATTTCGTGTAACAGATTTAATCGCTCCGTAAAGTTTTTTTGTGTAGGAGCGAGCTCTGCTCGCGAAAGACTTGCGAAGATATTTCTTGTAGGAGCGTCCTTTAGGCGCGAAGAATCTGCGGCGATCTTTCCCTGTAGGATAGTTGCCGCCCACCACCTTCGCCATCTGAAACGAAGGTGGGCAATGCCCACCCTACGAAACCGAAAATCAATCCGCCAGCGTCAACAAACTCGCATTACCACCCGCCGCCGTCGTGTTGACGGTCAAGGTGCGTTCGCTCGCAAACTTCAACAAATAATGCGGGCCACCGGCTTTTGGTCCTGTACCGCTCAGGCCTTCACCACCAAACGGTTGCACGCCGACAACGGCGCCAATTTGATTGCGATTCACGTAGCAATTACCGACGCGCACGGATTTTGCGATGTGATTGATAGTGGAATCAATTCGCGAATGGATACCGAGCGTTAAGCCATAACCAGATGCATTGATTTGATTCAGCACGTCGTCGAGTTGCGATGCTTCGTAACGAATCACATGCAATACCGGCCCAAAAATTTCACGATTTAATTGTGATAGCGATTTCAATTCATAAGCGCGCGGTGCAAAAAAACTGCCATCGGCGCAGGCGGCCGGCAAGCTAACGGCTTTAATTAGTTTTGCTTCCTTGTCCATGCGTTCGGCATGCGCGACCAGAATGGCTTTGGCGTCTTCATCAATCACCGGGCCGACATCGGTGGATAATAAACCCGGGTCGCCAACCACCAATTCTTCCATCGCGCCGCCAAGCATATGAATTACTTTGTCGGCGATATCGCTTTGCACGAATAAAATGCGGGCTGCCGAGCAACGCTGTCCGGCCGAATCGAACGCGGCAGTAATCGCGTCTTTCACCAATTGTTCCGGCAATGCCGAGGAGTCGGCAATCAGTGCATTTTGTCCGCCGGTTTCGGCGATGAGTGTCGCGATTTGCGCATTGCGTGCCGCGAGACTGCGATTAATTGCCCAAGCGGTTTCAGTCGAACCAGTGAAGCAGACGCCCGCCACGCGCGGGTCTTTGGTCAACGCAGCGCCAACGGTGGCGCCATCGCCCGGCAAGAATTGCAATACTTTTTCCGGCACACCGGCTTCATGCATTAACTTCACGGCGAAGAAAGCCATCAAGCTGGTTTGTTCGGCCGGTTTTGCGATCACGGTATTGCCGGCAGCGAGTGCGGCAGCAATTTGGCCAATGAAAATGGCAAGCGGAAAATTCCACGGGCTGATGCAAACGAAAACACCACGGCCATGCAATTGCAATTCATTCGATTCGCCAGTCGGGCCAGGCAGTTTTTCTGGTTGGCCGAATAATTTGCGTGATTGCACGGCGTAGTAGCGACAGAAATCCACGGCTTCGCGAACTTCAGCAACCGATGCCGACATCGATTTGCCGGCTTCTTTCACGCAGAGCGCAATCAATTCCGGCATGCGCTGTTCCATCAAATCGGCGGCATGTTCAAGAATTTTTGCACGTGATGCGGCGGGTGTATGGTCCCAATCCTGGAATGCAGCATGCGCGTTGTCCAAGGCCTGCTGCACTTGCGTGCTGTCGGTCGATTGCCATTGGCCAACAACATCCTTGCGATTGGCAGGATTGGTGACGGCATTCATCGCGCCGGTATTTTTGCTACCCGGCACCAGTGGCGTCGCCTGCCAGTTTTTGATGGCGGCATTCACGCTCGCGGCGAGTTCGGCTAAAGTGGAATCATTGGCTAGGTTGATGCCCATAGAATTTTTTCTCTCGTCGCCAAACAAATGGCCAGGGGTAGGAATGCGGGGATGCGCTTTGCTGGCAAAACTGGTAACGGCGGCGACAGGGTCGGCCACCAGATCTTCCGGTTTCACGTTTGCATCGGTAATTCGGTTTACGAAACTCGAGTTCGCGCCATTTTCCAAAAGACGACGCACCAGATACGGCAATAAATCTTCATGCGAACCGACCGGCGCATAAACGCGGCAGGGAATCGCCAAGTCATTTTTGCCTATCACTTCGGCATACAGGTCATGGCCCATGCCATGCAGGCGCTGATATTCGTAATCGGGTAAGCCGACATTTTTTGCAATCTGATAAATCGCGGCAATCGTATGTGCGTTATGCGTAGCAAACATTGGATAAATGACGTCGCTGGCCTGCAACATTTTTTTCGCGCAGGCGATGTAACTCACATCGGTATTGGGCTTGCGGGTGAAGACGGGATAATTGGCATAACCTTCCATTTGCGCTTTCTTGATTTCCGAATCCCAGTACGCTCCTTTCACCAGACGGATTGGCATGCGACGGCCGGTGGTTTTTGCCAGGTCAATCAGGTAATCAAGCACGAAAGGCGCACGCTTCTGATAGGCCTGTACGGCAAGCCCGTAGCCTTCCCAGCCATCGAGGGATTTGTCGGTAAATACTTTGGCGATAAGTTCAAGCGATAATTCAAGACGTTCCGATTCTTCGGCATCAATGGTGAAACCGATACCAAAGGATTTTGCCTGTTGTGCGAGTTGCAAAATGCGTGGTGCCAATTCGTTCATTACGCGTTCGCGTTTGCCAATTTCAAGGCGCGGATGCAGCGCCGATAATTTAATTGAAATCGAAGGGGCGGCAAAAATATTCGGATACGGGCCACCGGAGCCGATTGCAGTGATCGCATTTTTATAAGCCTGAAAATAACGTTCGGCATCGGCGGTGGTGAAGGCACCTTCGCCCAACATATCGAATGAGTAACGATAGTTGGAACCTTCACCTTTTTGCGAGCGTTCCAGCGCTTCCGAAATGGTGCGACCTAAAACAAATTGATGGCCCATGATGCGCATTGCTTGGCGCACAGCCAATCGAATGGCGGGTTCACCGGCGCGAGATACCAGGCGTTTGAACGCGCCGCTAAAATTGCGTTGGGTTTCATCATTCAGGCTGACGATCTTTCCGGTCAGCATCAAACCCCAGGTCGAGGCGTTCACCAGAAGCGAATTGGATTGACCGACATGCGAGTCCCAGTCGGCATTGCCGAGTTTGTCGCGAATCAATTTATCCGCGGTGCCTTGGTCGGGAATGCGCAATAAGGCCTCAGCCACGCACATCAGTAACACACCTTCCTCGGAAGACAGGTCGTACTCGCGCATGAAGGCTTCGACCAAACCGGGATCTGCCGCACGAATTCGCACTTTCTTGACCAGGCCCGCTGCCATAATTTGAACGTCGGCCTGATCGTTATCGGCAAGTCGTGCCTGTTCGAGTAATTCGTTTAAATGCTCGGCCTCGTCACGCGCATAAGCCTCTGTGATGCGTGTCATCAGGGGTGAAAAGCGCTTGGGTAATTCGGATGAAAGAATAGGATTCACAGATGACCTGGCAAGTGGGAGAAGACAGCGAGAGGGCAATTCTACGGCTTTGTGAGGCTTGTGGGCAGGGCGTGTTTCTTCACCTAACTGTCCATACTCGCGAGTATTCTTGTTGCCGGTGAGGTGGTCTAGCGAGTAAAATCAGCCTGATTTCTTGCGGTCAAGTGTTGTCAAACCCAAGGATTTTCGATGATTGAGCAATTTTTGTCTGAAAACAGCCGGTGTGCCTTGGTGCTACGCCCGCGTCGCGCGATGACAAAAAACCAGTTTATCGGAGTCTTTCTGGTGATTGCGGGCAGTACCTGGGCCGTGGCTTTGCTGAGTTATTTTATTGGCAATGTGTTTGCCCCGATATTTGCGTTGCTCGATTGCATTTTTGTAGCGGCTGTACTGCGCTGGGTTTGGTTGAAAAGTAACTGCTTTGAAATGATCGAGCTTGATGCGCAACATTGCAGAGTCTCGCGTTCGGGGCGGGAAGAATTAGCGTTTGACGCGCACCCTTACTGGGTTCGTATGCAGCTTGAAAAAGCGCAGGAAGCACCGCGAATTGTGCTGGCGTCAAAAGGCAAAAGCTGTGAAGTGGGATCGTTTTTAGCGCCGGACGAGCGTATTGATCTGGCGGCAAAGTTGAAAATATTATTGGCGCAGGCGGCACATCGCGCTTAACAAATTTACATTTGATGTACAGGGATTGAGGCGGACATGATGAAAACAAATCGCATCACGGCACTATTGACCGGCTTGCTGGCCAGTGTTGCTTCTTTGGCAGCCTTTGCCGATGACACGAAAGAGCCGAAACTGTGGCAATTGAATATGACCGACGGCGTTACCGCCAGTTCGCAGAACGCCTACGACTCGCATATGATGATGTTCTGGGTCTGCGTAATCATCGGCATCATCGTTTTCGGTGCCATGGCGCTGGCGATGTTCAAATTTCGCAAATCAAAAGGCGCAGTGCCTGACACCAATTTCACCCACAGCACCTTTCTTGAAATTCTGTGGACCGGCATCCCGATCATTATTCTGATTGCATCGGCCATCCCGGCGACCGGCAAGGTGATGGAGCTCTACAACGCAAACCACTCAGCCAAACCCTATGAAATGACGATTAAGGTCACCGGCGCGCAATGGTTGTGGACCTACGAATATAAAGGCGAGGGCCTTGAATTCACCTCACGTCTGGACCGCGAGTCTGACCGTCTGCGTCAAAACAAACAAACCAGTAAAGAAGCCATCATTGCGCACAAACATTATTTGCGTGATGTCGATAATCCGCTGGTGATCCCGGCCGATACCCGTGTGCGTTTCGTGATTACTGCCGATGACGTGATTCACGCCTGGTGGGTGCCTGCGCTGGGCTGGAAACAAGATGCTATTCCCGGCGTGATTAATGAAGCCTGGACCGAAGTGCCGGCCGCGAAAATTGGTACTTATCGTGGCGTCTGCGCCGAGTTATGCGGTAAGGACCACGGCTTTATGCCGATCGTGGTGAAAGTGGTTTCCAAAGCCGATTACAAAACCTGGCTGGCAGAAAAAAAGGCCGCGAATAACCCCGCGCCGATTGCTGCTGCTCCAGACGCTGTCACCATTGATGCCGATGCTGTGCCCGCAGAATACGAGGCTGAAGCCGCCGCCGCACCTGCAGCCAGTACACAACCCTAATTCACTGAATTTCTCTTAAGAGGCACGCGACATGGCATACGACACCGCTGCTCACGACGGTCATCACGACGACCATAAGCAAGGTTTTTTCGAGCGTTGGTTTTATTCCACCAACCATAAAGATATCGGGACTTTGTATTTGCTGTTCTCCTTGCTGATGTTTTTTATCGGCGGTGCGATGGCAATGGTGATCCGTGCCGAATTATTCCAGCCAGGCCTGCAATTGGTGGCACCGGAATTCTTCAATCAAATGACCACCACACATGCGCTGGTGATGATCTTCGGCGCTGTCATGCCGGCCTTCGTCGGCTTGGCGAACTGGATGATTCCGTTAATGATTGGCGCGCCCGATATGGCGCTGCCGCGCATGAACAATTGGTCGTTCTGGATCATGCCGTTTGCCTTCACCTTGTTATTGCTACCTTTGATTTTGCAAGGCTTCGGTATTGGCGGTGGTGGCCCGGCCGGTGGTTGGACTTTGTATCCGCCCTTATCTTTGCAAGGCGGCACCAGCACGGCATTTACTATTTTCGCCATTCACATGATGGGCGTCAGCTCGATCATGGGCGCCATCAATATCATCGCTACCGTGTTGAACATGCGTGCGCCTGGTGTGGATTTATTGAAAATGCCGGTGTTCGTCTGGACCTGGTTAATTACTGCGTTCTTGTTGATCGCCGTGATGCCGGTATTGGCCGGTTCAGTCACGATGTTGTTGACCGATAAATTCTTCGGCACCAGTTTCTTCAATGCTGCCGGTGGCGGTGACCCGGTAATGTATCAACACATTTTCTGGTTCTTCGGTCACCCCGAGGTTTACATCATGATTCTGCCCGCCTTCGGCGTGGTGTCTGAAATCATCCCCACTTTTGCCCGCAAACCTTTATTTGGCTACCAAGCCATGGTGTATGCGACCGCATCGATTGCCTTCCTGAGCTTCATCGTGTGGGCGCATCACATGTTTACCGTCGGCATGCCACTCGGTGGCGAGCTGTACTTTATGTACGCGACCATGTTGATCGCGATCCCGACTGGTGTGAAAGTATTCAACTGGGTCACTACCTTGTGGCGCGGTTCGATTACGTTTGAAACCCCGATGCTGTTTGCACTGGGCTTCGTGATTATGTTTACTATCGGTGGCTTTTCGGGTTTGATGCTCGCGATTGTGTCGGCGGATATGCAATATCACGATACCTATTTCGTGGTTGCCCACTTCCATTACGTGCTGGTCACCGGCGCTATCTTCGGCATCATGGCGGGTGTGTATTACTGGTTGCCGAAATGGACCGGCCATATGTACAACGAAACTTTGGGCAAATGGCATTTTTGGCTCAGTACGATTTTCGTGAACCTGTTGTTCTTCCCGCAACACTTCCTGGGCTTGGCGGGTATGCAACGTCGAGTGCCGGACTACAACCCGGCGTTTGCCGATTTCAATATGTGGTCGTCGATTGGTGGCTTTGGTTTTGGTTTAAGCCAGCTGTTATTCGCCTACATTATCTGGGCCAGTATTCGTGGTGGCGCAAAAGCCGAAGCACGCTCGTGGGAAGGCGCCCGTGGTCTGGAATGGACGGTGTCTTCACCGCCGCCACATCACACCTTTACTACGCCACCGGTTATTAAGGATGGTGATTTAGCGCATGGCGATATCACTCACTAATGACTAATCCCGAAAAAACCCCAGAAGTGCAAGGTCGCGCGAAAGCTCGGCGCACCGCCTTAATCATTGGTTTGATTGCGCTGGCGGTGTATGCCGGATTTTTATTGAGTGTTGCAATACAATAATGAAGCCTGATGCCATGAAAACTGATGCCATTAAACCTGCTGTTCGCAAAACGCTAAAGAACATCGCATTAATTTCAGTGTGTGCGTTTGTGTTTGCGTTTTCGATGGTGCCTTTGTACAACATCGCCTGCGAGAAAGTATTCGGTATCAAGATGGAAAAAGGCCCGACCGGCGAAGAGACTTTAGCCGGCGCCAAGATCAATAAAGAGCGCAAGATTACCGTTGAATTCGACGGCACCGTGAATTCAAAATTACCCTGGGATTTTCAACCGTCACAAATGACGATGGAAGTTATTCCCGGCAAAATGTACGACACCCACTACATCGCAAAAAATAGGGCGCCGTATGCCGTGGTCGGTAATGCGGCACCCTCGGTAGCACCGATTACAGCCTCGAGCTTTTTCAATAAAACCGAATGTTTTTGTTTTACCCAGCAGATGTTAAAAGCTGGCGAGCAACGCGATATGCCTGTGCGTTTTGTGATCAACCCGAATTTACCCGAAGACATTCACACCATTACGCTGTCGTACACTTTTTTCATTAATGACAAAGCAACCGCACTTTTAAAAGTGCCAAGCTCACCACTGACCGCACGGTCAGCGCCGTAACACTACTATTTAAAGAGACAGGGGAACACCATGGCACATGCCCAACCCGACGCAAACGTATATTTCGTTCCGCATCACAGTCGTTGGCCTTTTATAGGCTCGATCGTCATGTTCACCATGATGTTTGGCGTAGCCAACTGGTTCAATGGAAGCGACTGGGGCTTCAATGTTTTCATGGTCGGCATGCTTGGCATGTTGTTGACGCTGGGCTTCTGGTTTGGCGACGTGATTTCCGAATCTTTGCAAGGTAATTACAACGATCAGGTCGATAGCTCATTTCGTATGGGCATGATGTGGTTTATTTTTTCCGAAATCATGTTCTTTGCCGCCTTCTTCGGCGCCCTGTTTTACGCGCGCAATTTTGTATTGCCCTGGTTATCGGGTGAAGGCCATGGTGCGCTCAGCAATAATTTTCTCTGGCAGGGTTATACCGCAGGTTGGCCGGCCAATGGCCCGGCAAGTATTGGTGGTGAGTTTGAAACCATTCCTGCCTGGGGCCTGCCGCTAGTCAACACCCTGATCTTGTTGACCTCGGGTGTCACCATCACCATGGCGCACCATGCCTTAAAACAAAATGCCCGCAAAGCCTTGTTGATTTGGTTAGGTTTAACTGTGGCACTCGGCTGCTTATTCTTGTTTTACCAAGCCGAAGAATATATCCACGCCTACCACGAACTCAATTTGACACTCGGCTCCGGCATTTACGGTTCAACTTTCTTCATGCTAACCGGCTTCCACGGGATGCACGTTGCACTGGGCACCATCATGCTGTCGGTGATGTGGCTGCGCTGTGCGAAAGGCCATTTCAGCAAAGACCATCACTTCGCCTTTGAAGCCGTTGCCTGGTATTGGCATTTCGTCGACGTGGTGTGGCTGGGCTTGTTCCTGTTTGTTTACGTTTTGTAATCGAGTCACCATTTATTTATCAGAAAAGCCGGCAATGCCGGCTTTTTTGTTGTCTGCGATTTTGTTTCGTCGGAGCGCTGTCAGGCGCGAATGGTCTGCTGGGATGCTTGAAGTCATCGGGCGCCCGACAACCGCACTATACAACGACGAAGATTTATCACTACAAATTATCGATTCACGGAAACGCATTTGCGTGAAAAATCTGGTGAGGTTTTTGGCGCCTGACGGGCGCTCCCATGGGAAAGTCGGTAAATAATTTCAATTAAAAAATCATTATTTTCGCTTAAGCCAAAACAAGATTTCTGTCCAGACAGAGTTGCCCCTACGTTCTAATCAACGCGGTCTTAGGATGCCGCTTGCGGGCGACGTCAGCAAGATTCAATTGACGCATCACGAAGAAGAATTGACTATGCAGATTAGCGCCGACCAATCCGGTGCGCATATTACCGGGCAATCATTATGAGCTTCGATCTCTACCTCCAGAAATTCGAAAATGGTAAAGCTGCAGGCATGTCGCTGGATGTCATTCGTGATGCCTTCGGAAAATATACGGTGGAATTGGATGAAGACTTCTGGCAATTGCAATACAGTACCAACGAATCCAGCGATATTTTTTTGCAACCGCTGCCAGGCGACAATAGCTTGATACATACGCTATCGATTCATCGGCCTTGTAGTGATATCAGGCTTTGGGAAAGTTTGTGCTTATTGCTTGAATTGCCTGGAACGCTGTTTTATTACCCGGGCTGCATTGCGCCGCTGGCACGTGATTCGCAGGCAGGCATCAATATGCCTGAGGATATGCGGGAGTCACTTGGCAATCCCCTTATAGCAGCAAGCGCCTTGGAAATTTTTCAATCAATCGATTGGTAGGGTGGAACCACCAATAGGTGGCACACCGTTGGTGATTCCACCACAGATTGCGATAGTGTCTGGTGTATACCGCATAGAGCGCGTGACCCCACCAACAGGTGGCACACCGTTGGTGATTCCACCACAGATTGCGATAGTGTTTCGGGATTCTACCAGGCATTGCGATAGCGTTTGGTGGATACCGCATGGAGCCGCGGAATCCACCCTACGATTGTATTCCGTGCGGTTTAATCACGCCGGTATAAATGCCGAGTATTACGAGCAGAATCAGTCCGACAGAGAGACCTATTCTCCAGCTGAGTGATTTCACGGTCCGATCACTTTTGCCTTTATCAACCATCATGTAATACAGGCCGGCGCCAAGGTTGTATAAAATCACGATTAACACGCCAATTATCAGTAGTTTTTGCACGATCAGCACCTCGGATAAGCGATAATTACATTATCCGCTTTCAATGAGAGAAATGGGTGAAAAAAAGCTGGTTCTATTACTTGTTTGCCGCGCTGTTATGTTTTGCCTTTGTCTTGCTCGGGCGTTGGCAATTATCGCGTGCAGAGTGGAAACAACATCGCCTAGACACCGTCGCGCTGATCTTGAAAGAAAAAAAACCGCAGTCTTTATCGCAACTTTCAAAACAGAGCAATACCGATCTGGCGTGGGTCGCCGGACGCGGACATTTTCTATCAACACCAGCATTGCTTCTCGATAACCAGCGGCTGGGTGACGAAGTCGGTGTGCATGTGTATCGAGTATTTCAACCCGACCAAGGTCAGGCGATCTTGGTAAATCTAGGTTGGTTAAAGGTACCGGGCGATCGTCGAATGCCGGTGCTTGAAACAATATCGGGCTCCTATCAACTCAATGGTTTGCTGGCGCCGCCGCCTTCGCCAGGTCTTGCCATTGGCCCGGCCTATGTAAAAACCAATACGCAATATTGGTTGCTGACTCGCATGCCATTAAAGGAACTTGGTACAGATTTGAAAATGCCCTTAGCCACGCGAGTATTACGTTTGAATCCGGACTTGCCGATGGGCTACGCACGCGATTTAGACATTCTTCCCAATACACTGCCACCAGAGAAACATCAAGCTTATGCCGTGCAATGGTTTGGCATGGCAATTGCGACCATTATTATTACGCTTGTATTGAGCTTGCGCCAAAAGAAACGAACCACCCAAGAGAATAAAAATGACTGAACCCGCACGTCCATCGCAATTGAAATCCCGCCTGATTTTATTATTAATCGTAGCGATGTTTTTCTCGTCATTTTTTATTGCCTGGGGTTTGCGTTTGTCCGGCTGGACACCTGCCGGTTCTAAAAACCTGGGCCAATTAATTCAACCGCCGAAAGATTTATCGCAAGCCAATTTTTTGTATGCCGATGGCCAACCTTATGTGTGGGAAACCGAAAAACATAAGTGGCGAGTGGTGGTTGTACCGAGCGCAGATTGCAAGGCAAGCTGTACCGCGATGACCGACACCTTGTTCCGTGTTTGGGAAACACAGGGACGCCAGGCCGATCGTGTCGATGTATTGTGGTTTGGTGAATTACCGAAGGACGCCCGCACATTTCGCAAATTATTCGTGATGCAGGCGTCGCCCAAGTTGCAGGCAGCGCTCACGCTAACTTCCAGCGCCGATGCAGTGCCGGTGTACCTGATTGATCCCAATGGTTTTTTAGTCATGCAATATCGCCCGGGCTTCAATCCCTCCGACCTTCGCAAAGACTTGGCTCGATTACTCAAATAAACGCTGCTTATCCCGTAAAATAGACTTATGAATCCTCCATTCCGTCATTTTCATCGTTTGGCCTGGGCTGCAGTTGCGCTGGCTTTTTGTGTCATTGTGTTCGGCGGTTTCGTGCGTTTATCGAATGCCGGTTTAAGTTGTCCAGACTGGCCTACTTGTTATGGTCAGGCAGCATGGCCAACGCAGGCACATGAAATTGTCACAGCCAATGAAAATTACGAACGTGTGGTGGAAGTCAGCAAAGCCTGGCGCGAGCAATTTCATCGCCATCTAGCGGCGAGTTTGGGCGTGTTGGTGCTGCTATTGAGCTTGCTGGCAGCAAGGCGTCGCCGTTTTGGCGTCGGCAGTATTTTGTTGGCATCGACTTTGGTCGCGCTATCCATTCCGTTCTATACCGGCGTGAATTTACATAAGCCTTTTGAATTTGTATGGGCGTCAGATCACAATATCTCGATTATTTTAGTGCTCACGGGCGAATTAATTTTATTATTGCAAGCCATTCGCTGGTCCAATTCCGATGGCGCAAGATTGAGCGCCAGCATTTTGATGGTCATTATTTTTCAAGCCATGCTGGGCATGTGGACGGTAATTTGGCTGGTTAAACCGATTATTGTGATGTCGCACTTATTGGGCGGGCTACTGACTTTTTCTTTATTGACCTGGCTGGCATGGGCAAGCACACCTGATCAACAGTTAGTTCAAGGCGTCGCGCCAAAATTACGTGTATTGCTTTGGATTGGATTGGTCTTGTTGATCATTCAAATTGCGCTCGGCGGCTGGACTAGTGCGAACTACGCAGCATTGGCCTGTGGCAATAGTTTTCCGACTTGCCAAGGTCAATGGTGGCCAGCACATGATTTCAAGGAAGCCTTTGTCTTATGGCGCGGCATTGGCGTTGATTACGAAGGCGGCGTGCTCGATGGTGCTGCGCGCGTTGCGATTCAACTCACGCATCGCATGATGGCGATACTGGTATTCGGACATTTATTATTTGTCAGTATCCGCATGATTTTGACCCATGGTCTGCGTTATTGGGGCGTGGTGTTGACGATTCTGCTTTTCACACAAGTGGCATTAGGAATCAGTAATGTCATGATGAATTTACCGCTATGGACCGCCGTTGCTCACAATGCAGGCGCAGCGGCATTGCTGTTTGTGATTGTCGGTTTATTAGCGCGTTTACGCGCGCCTGATTGATGCGTATTCCGCTCGCCGATTATTTTGAGCTGACCAAACCACGTGTAGTGGCCTTGATTGTATTTACAGCAGTCATTGGCATGTTTCTGGCGGTGCCGGGAATTCCACCCTGGAAAGCCTTGGTGTTTGGTAATTTAGGTATTTGGTTGGCCGCCTCTTCGGCTGCGGCCATTAACCATTTACTCGATCGTCGTATCGATGAAAAAATGGCGCGAACCTCGCATCGGCCATTGCCCAGCGGCAGTTTGACAGGACGCCAAGTATTAATATTTGCCCTGAGTCTTGGTGCATTGTCGATGCTGCTTTTATGCCTGTTTGTGAATTGGCTAACAGCAGTCTTGACGTTCTTTTCGTTGATTGGTTATGCCGTAATTTATACCGTGTATTTAAAACATGCCACACCACAAAACATCGTAATTGGTGGCGCCGCCGGTGCCGCACCGCCGGTATTGGGCTGGGTCGCAGTGACCGGCGAAGTACACGCGTACGCATTACTTTTATTCCTGATAATTTTTGTCTGGACGCCGCCGCATTTCTGGGCGCTGGCAATTTTCCGGCGCGAAGATTATGCCCGCGCCATGGTGCCGATGTTGCCAGTCACCCATGGCGTGGAATATACCCGCCAGCAAATTTTGTTTTACACCATCTTGCTGGTGCTGGTGACTTTATTGCCGTGGTTTTCCGGCATGAGTGGCGTGTTTTATCTTGGCGGTGTTTTGGTTTTGGACGTCGTATTTTTGTACTACGCCATACGCTTGATGAAGCCACCCAATGAAGCCTATGCCATGAAAGTATTTGGCTACTCGATCTGGTACTTGATGGTCTTGTTCGCCTTCCTGCTGATTGATCACTGGATAATGCCGCTTGCTGTGTAGGGGCGCCTGCTTGCTGCGCCCGTGGTCTGTCGTGATTTTTGGGCGCAGCAAGCAGGCGCCCC
>JAYSQD010000195.1:0-2486 GCA_043721835.1 Arenimonas sp.
CAAGATGGCTTGATCAACGGTGAATCTGGATGGACGGGTCTAAACGCTCCAATGCTTCACCAACCGTGGTGGCACCGCTGCGGTCTATATCGTCTTTATCGTATGAGCGCCCCGGCAAACCATTGCAGCCTTTCTTGTCTTTCTTGGATTTAATTCGTGAGCCGGTTTCGGTAATGCAACCAGTGTCGGCTACTACTACCGCAGATTTATCGGCGCTGATATTAACTTCTTCGCTTGCAGCAGCGTCTTTTGTTGTAGTGACTGTCACATCAGCGCTTTGCGCATTGGCTAGCGTCGACAGACTAAAAATGGCAGCAGCTAAAATGAGTTTATTCATGGCCAAGCTCCTCGATAATTATTTACCAAACGACCATAACAAAACCAAGCCAAACACAGTGTGAAAATTATCGTTCAGAAAGTCCTTATTTCGTTCGCTAATGATGTCCGAAAACGGCGAGTAATTGCCCGGCTCCCGGATTATGATGCCAACATGCACTCGATAATGCCCAGCCACGAAATTTGCGATCGCGCCCGTATGGCGCGCGACGCCCGCTTCGACGGCCTGTTTTTTATCGCTGTGAAAAGCACCGGTATTTATTGCCGACCGGTTTGCCCTGCCCCTTCACCAAAACCAAAAAACATTGTGTATTACCCCAACGCCGCAGCGGCGCGTGCTGCCGGATTTCGGCCGTGTTTGCGCTGCAGGCCGGAGCTTTCGCCAAATGCAATGCAACACCGGTATCAGGACGAATGGGTAAATCGCGCATTGGCATTGATTGCCGATGGCGAATTACAGGAAGGTTCGGTCGAAACACTCGCGGCAAAAATTGGTTTAAGCACCCGGCAAATTCGCCGATTATTTTTGAATGGCTTGGGTGCAACACCCATTGCCGTACATACGACACGACGTTTATTGCTGGCGAAACAATTACTGACAGAGACTTCATTGCCGATGACACAAATCGCCTTGGCGTCGGGCTTCAAAAGTCTGCGTCGATTCAACGCGGCGTTTGCCGAAGGTTGTGGTATGCCACCAAGCGCGATTCGACGTTTGCGAACGGAAGCACCATCGGGTTCATTGACACTTCGGCTCGCGTATCGGCCGCCATTCGATTTTAATTTAATGCTGGCGTTTTTGGCGAAGCGTGCGATTCCCGGTATCGAATATGTAACTGCCACCAGTTACGAACGCGTGCTTGGGCCTTTTGATAATTCAAGCTGGATCCGTGTCACCGCCGATGCATCAAAACCGGAATTGAAACTGGAAATTTCCGACGCCGACCCACGCTTGATTCACGATATTGTTCAACGCACGCGGCGCTTGTTTGATCTGGATGCCGATTTACAAGCCGTGCACCAGGTATTGATGACATCGGAATTATTGAAGAAAGCCATCAAACGTCGACCCGGTTTGCGCGTACCCGGAAGTTGGGATGGTTTTGAATTGGCGGTACGCGCGGTACTGGGCCAGCAGATTAGCGTGGCAGGTGCGACGACATTGACGAGACGCCTAGTTGAACAATACGGTGAAGATAGAATTATGAAACGGGAAAATCTTGATCGTGCATTTCCAAAGCCCGAAGCGATTGCCAATGCGCCTTTAGAAAAAATCGGCTTGCCAAAATCACGCGCCGCGACTTTGCGATCCATGGCACAGGCTTTGATCGATGGCCAGATTAGTTTTCAGGCCGGACAAAATATGGAAGCCTTTTTTGCGAAGTTCACGAGCTTGCCGGGCATTGGGCCTTGGACAGCACAATACGTGGCAATGCGAGCCCTGCGGCAACCGGATGCCTTTCCTGCTGGTGATTTGATTTTGCAACAAGTAATGGGCGGCGATAAGCGCTTAAGTGAACGCGAAACCGATTTGCAATCGCAAAGCTGGCGACCATGGCGTGCTTATGCGGTATTGCACTTGTGGCATTTGTCGGGTGATATTGCAGCGGAGAAAAAGAATGTGGTTTGATCAATTCAAAACCCCGATTGGTTTGTTGCTTATTGCCTGCGATGACAGCGGCCTGCGTTTTGTGATGTTTGAAAATAATAAATCCGATGCGCCCCATCGCAAAGATTGGAAACGCGACACAGGTGCAACAAGCGAAGCTCGGGAACAATTGCTGCAATATTTTGCCAGTGAGCGAAAAGAATTTGATTTGCGATTGAATCTAGTGGGTACAGAGTTTCAAGTACGAGTCTGGCACATGCTGGCAAAAATTCCATTTGGCGAAACCTGGAGTTACGGCCAGGTCGCCAACAAAATCGGCTCACCGAAAGGCGTGCGTGCAGTGGGTGCAGCGAATGGTCGTAACCCGATTCCCATTATTCTTCCCTGCCACCGCGTGATTGGCAGCAATGGAACCCTTACCGGTTTTGGTGGTGGATTACCGACGAAGCAATGGTTGTTGGAGCATGAGCGTGTGAAAAGCGTTGCGCAGGCGAGCTTGATATTTGATCGTGTCGTGTCGTGGGAGCGTCCTTTAGGCGCG
>JAYSQD010000196.1:0-27563 GCA_043721835.1 Arenimonas sp.
CTTGCTTAACAGTCTCAGCCTTGGCGCTAACGGTCATGTTCTTCATGACGGCTCCAAAGGAAAAATCGGGTGAATAAGAAGCGGAATTGTAACCAGCTAACGCGCTCGGCGCAAGCCCACCCGGACTATAAAACTGTCCGTGTTAGGATTTTGCCCATGGCAACGCCTTCTGCACCCTCAAAAACGGCTACGAATATAGCCCTACTAGCTGATAGCTGTGTGCAATGTGGTCTATGTCTGCCGCACTGCCCGACCTATCAACTCGATCGTTCCGAAGCTGAGTCTCCGCGTGGCCGTATAGTTTATATGAAAGCCCTGGCCACTGGGCTGATAGCTCCCACCGACAGGGGTGACGCCCATCTGGACCATTGCCTGGGCTGTAGCCGCTGCGAGGCCGCTTGCCCCGCGAACGTCGAATTTGGCGATTTACTGGCTTTGGCGCGCGACCAGCAATATTTGCGCAGGCCGCCGACTTATCAACAAAGATTGATCAACCGATTACTGACTAGCCCGCAGCTACTCGGCTTTGCCGGGTCGCTGGGACGTCTGGCTGGCCGCCTACCTGCTTTGCCAGACAAAACTACTTCATCGCCCTCCTCCATAAGCAGCATGAATAATAAAGTCGCCGTGTTTATTGGCTGTATTGCCAATACTTATGAAACCGACACGCGATTGAACCTGGAACGATTACTCAATGCGCTCAGTTTTTCGGTGGAACCAATATCGCAACAATCTTGCTGCGGCACGGCTGCCGTGCATCTTGGCGACAGTAAAATGGCAAACGCGCTCGCTGATAAAAACCGCAGCGCTTTCACCAACAATATTACCGTGCTGAGTTTGGCCACCGGCTGCCATGAACAACTCGCGCGCAGCTTGCAGGCTCAAAATAAAGTGATTGATGCACTCGATTTTATTTTTCAACACGCCACCCAATTAAAATTCAAAGCTGCCAACAAGTCGATTGCGCTACACATTCCCTGTAGTCAATCTGCTGTCGTGAAAAGTGACAGTGCCACCCGCCAATTATTGGCGATGATTCCTGAGTTAGATATTCGCGAACTACCCGATCGGGGCTGCTGTGGCGCAGCGGGTTTGCATATGCTGGTCGAACCGAAACGAGCCAATCAGTTACGTACGCCGCTTATTGAAGAAATTCACGCAGCCAATATCACCGAAGTGCTTTCATCCAACATAGGTTGTCGTTTACACATCGCCAATGGGCTTAAAATACCGGTACGGCATCCGATTGATTTTCTCGCAGAGCACTTAGCATGAGCGCACGTCAATTCAGTTTTTTCGACAAAGCCATTATCCAGGCACAGCGTGCGATGAGCACCAGCCTTGGTAATGCTTTTGCCGAACGCGAATATCCCGCGCAAAATACCTTGCATGGCATTTTGAATGAGGATGAGCAACGACACGCCGCTGGTCTAATGCGCATCAATCACACTGGCGAAGTCTGCGCGCAGGCGCTGTACGTCGGACAGGCCGCTGTGGCGCGTGACGAACAAACACGCAAGCAATTGCTCGACGCCGCGCAGGAAGAACAGGATCATCTTGCTTGGTGTGCCGACCGCTTGCGTGAGCTTGATGCCAAACCCAGTATTTTTAATCCGATCTGGTATGTAGGCAGTTACGCCATTGGCTTGGCCGCAGGTTTACGCGGTGACGGCTGGAATCTCGGCTTCGTGGTGGAAACCGAACGTCAGGTCGAAGCACACCTTGAAGAGCATCTTGAAACCTTGCCGCCCTCGGATGCCCGCAGCCGTGTGATTCTGAAAAAAATGAAGGAAGACGAAGCCCGCCATGCCGAACACGCCGAACAGGCCGGCGCCCGCAAGCTGCCGCAACCGATTCCGAAAATCATGGCGCTGACTTCTTCGATTATGAAAGCGGTGGCGTACCGTTTGTAGGGGCGCCCGCTTGCTGCGCCCAAACACCACGCAATCTCAAACGTAGGGGCACCCGCTTGCTGCGCCCTGATTCACATGCTCGAGAATTTTGGGCGCAGCAAGCAAGCGCCCCTACGATGTACAAAAAAACCGCCTCTCGGCGGTTTTTTATTTCAAGCATTTTGCAACACGAAATCAATCAATCAAATTCCGGCCATGGAACAATTCGGCAATTTCACGACGTAATTGCATTTCGATTCTTTGCCGATCCTTGAAGCTGAGATTCTTGGCTTTTTCTTCAAACAAATACGTATCCAGATCAAAATCTTTCAAATGCATTTTGGTATGGAATAAATTTTCCTGATAAACATTCACGTCAATCATTTCATATTTTTCACGCGATGATTTCAGCAAGTAATCCTGAATCGAATTGATCTTGTGATCGATATAATGCTTCTTGCCTTTCACGTCGCGGGTAAAACCACGTACGCGGTAATCCATCACCACAATATCCGAGTCAAAACTATCAATCAGATAATTCAAGGCTTTCAGCGGTGAAATAACACCGCAAGTTGCCACATCAATATCGGCGCGGAAAGTGGCAATGCCATTATGCGGATGAGTTTCCGGATAGGTATGCACCGTGATATGGCTTTTGTCCAAATGCGCTACCACCGCTTCGGAAATCAAATCTTTACCGGCCGCTTTTTTATCAATTACCGGCTCTTCGGAAATCAAGATAGTGACCGACGCGCCTTGCGGGTCGTAATCCTGACGCGCCACATTCAAAATATTCGCACCAATAATATGCGCCACTTCGGTCAGAATTTGCGTCAAACGCTCGGCATTAAACATTTCATCGATGTATTCGATGTAGCGCTGGCGTTGTTCTTCAGACACCGCGTAGCAGATGTCATAAATATTGAAGCTCAGTGACTTGGTAAGGTTATTGAAGCCTTGCAATCGTAAGCGCGGAAGCGGCTTGACCACGGTGGTGCCCTCCAGGGCGAGTTAACTCAGGGCCGCATTATCGGGCAAAAGACCCGGCGGGGGAATGCTTTTCAATATTTAACGCATAAACCGTTGCTGAGAACTGCGTCACAGCCTAAGCTTAGAGACATACTTTTGACAGTGAGCGTTTATGACACCGCACCGCACCACTCTAAGCGTCGTTAAGGCTTTTGCACCGGTACATAGTCCTTTAGAACTCGACCCTGGCTCGCTCAGCCGTTTTTTAGACCATTGCCATCGCCGCAAACATCCTACGCGCAGCGACATCTTTCGCCCAGGTGACTCGGCCAATACGCTGTATTATGTGATTAGCGGTTCATTGAGCGTAATCAGCGAAGAGACCGATGGCCGCGAGTTAGTGCTTGGCTATATTAATGCCGGTGAATTTATCGGTGAAATGGGATTGTTTGTTGCCGCCGATCAGCGCGAAGTTTTGTTACGTACTCGCGTGCCTTGTGAATTGGCGGAACTCAGTTATGAACGCCTGCATCAATTATTCGAAGGCGCACTTCAAGTTGAATGCCCTCGCATTTTGTATGCCATTGGCTCGCAACTCTCGAAGCGCTTGCTAGACACCTCGCGCAAAGCAAGCCGCCTTGCCTTCCTGGATGTGACTGGCCGCATTACTCGCACGCTCGGCGATCTATGTCAGGAACCCGATGCCATGTCGCATCCACTCGGCACTCAGATTCGCGTCTCGCGCCAGGAAATAGCCCGTATTGTTGGCTGCTCACGCGAAATGGCCGGCCGTGTATTGAAACAATTGCAGGAACAAGGGCAACTCACTGCACGCGGCAAAACCATTGTGGTGTTCGGAACGCGTTAATGGATACTCGCCCCGCGTCTTCCAACACACAGGTCTATATTCGCCCTGCTGTTTTGGAGGATGCAGCGGGCATTGCGGCATTACTCGTTGTACTGGGCTACCCCTGTAGCACTGAAGAAGCCACGGTTCGTCTGATGCATTTGCGCGAAGAGCCCGAACAACAACTTTGGATTGCGCAGGAGCATGGCGAAGCGATCGCGATGATTGCTATCGATATTCGCTACTACCTGCCGCTCGGTGCACGCACCTGTCGTATTACAGCGCTCGTGGTACTCGAAGAATTCCATGGCCGCGGCATCGGTAAACGCTTATTGCGCGAAGCCGAAATGAAAGCCCGGCAAGCCGGTGCCACTCGCGTCGAACTAACCACTGCACTGCACCGTGAATCGGCTCATCAATTTTACAAAGCCTGCGGTTACGAAAATGCTTCGCTACGTTTTGTGAAACGTCTGGGCGACGCCTGATTCAAGAATGTTGTTTTTGTGGAACTGCTGTTGTGGAACGGCTGTTGTGGGAGCTGGTTTACCAGCGATAAAATCTTACCCAATGTCGCGAACCTAGCATTTAATCGCTGGCAAACCAGCTCCCACAAAAATAGCTCACAAAAAGGCAATGCTACGAAAACAATCGTGCAAGCTCTTCGCCAGGATTTTCCGCACGCATAAATGTTTCACCCACTAAAAATGCATTGATATTTTGATCACGCATCTTCTGTACATCGTCGCGAATCAAGATTCCGCTTTCGGTCACTAATAAACGATCCTTCGGCACCATATCTTTCATGTTGATGGTGACATCCAGACTGACTTCAAAAGTACGCAGATTACGATTGTTGATGCCGATCAAAGGCGCATCCATTTGCAGTGCGCGTTCGAGTTCTTCAATATCATGTACTTCGACCAAAACATCCATGCCCAAATCCATTGCCAGATTATTCAGATCAACCATTTGCGCATCGCCGAGCGCGGCGACAATCAGCAGAATGCAATCGGCACCAAGCGCACGTGCCTCATAGACTTGATACTCATCAACGGTAAAATCTTTTCTCAACACTGGCAAATCACAAGCTGCTCGTGCTTGCTGTAGATAAATATCAGCACCCTGAAAAAAATCGATATCGGTTAGCACCGACAAGCAGGCGGCACCGCCTTGCTCGTAACTTTTTGCAATCTCGGCCGGATTAAAATCGGCACGAATCACGCCCTTGCTTGGGCTGGCCTTTTTTATTTCGGCGATAACAGCCGCATTGCCCGCATCAATTTTACGATGCAATGCAGCGGTAAAGCCTCTTGTTGCGGATTGTTGTTCACATTGCGCTTTCAAAACAGCTAAAGAAACCATTTCGGCACGCGCCCGAATTTCTTCGGCCTTGCGCGCCAGGATTTTATTCAGAATATCGCTCATTTCATTCCTTAACAGTTGGGCCGCCATAGCCGCGTTCAACCTTGGCTACCCGTAATTCAAAATGTTCGTACCATTCGTTTCGGCCACGTTCGCGTGCGAGGCTGTGCTCGGCATTACGTTTCCAATTCACGATATCGGCTTCGCTTTGCCAGTAACTAACGGTGATGCCGAAGCCATCATTGCCGCGTACGGTTTCGATGCCAAGATAACCCGGCTGCTCAGCAGCCAACTCGACCATACGATCGGCAGTGACGCCGTAGCCAGATTCTTCAGTGCGGCGTTGCGATGAAAAAATCACCGCGTTGTATGGTGGCTTTGGCGTTTTTGCAAAATTATCAACACTCATTTCAGGCACTCGCGATTCGGCGTGTTGCCATCACATATTCATTTACTTTCGCTCGCGCAGTACCGTCTTCGAGCACGCTACGTGCCAAGGCAATGCCATCACTAATGTTCTGTGCCGCATTGGCGGCATACAAAGCCGCGCCAGCGTTCAGCAGCACAATATCGCGTGCAGCGCCGGCTTTATTGTCAAGCACCGACAGCAACATAATTTGCGAGCTTTGTGGTGAATCAACACGCAAGCCATCTAAATCGCTGCGCTCGAAACCAAAATCTTCCGGTGCAATTTCGTATTCACGAATTTGCCCCTCATGCAATTCCGCGACCAAGGTTTTATCGGCAATCGTAATTTCATCCAAGCCATCACGGCCATGTACCACCAAGGCATGCTGCGCGCCGAGTTTTTGCATCACGCGCGCCTGGATGCCACATAAATCGGCATGAAATACGCCCATCAAAATATTCGGCGCACTGGCGGGGTTAGTCAGCGGGCCGAGAATATTAAAAATAGTACGCACACCCAATTCTTTGCGTACCGGCGCAACATTTTTCATGGCGGGGTGATGAATCGGTGCAAACATAAAACCAAAACCGGTTTCATTCATGCACTGCGCAACTTGTACAGGCTGTAATTCGATAACGGCACCGAGTGCTTCCAGCACATCGGCACTACCGGACTTCGATGAGACACTTCGATTGCCATGCTTGGCCACTTTTGCGCCGGCAGCCGCAGCGACAAACATTGCCGTGGTGGAGATATTGAAGGTATGCGCGCTATCGCCGCCGGTACCGACGATATCGACCAGATTACTGGCATCGTTGACGGTGACTTTCGCCGAGAACTCGCGCATTACACTGGCGGCAGCGGCAATCTCGCCGATAGTTTCTTTCTTGACCCGCAAACCAGTCAACAATGCAGCTGTCAAAGCAGGCGAAACATCGCCACGCATAATGCAGCGCATGACCTCGACCATCTCGTCGAAAAATATTTCGCGGTGCTCGATCACGCGTTGCAGGGCTTGCTGGGGAGTGAAGTTCATAAATATTTTTTGTAGGAGGGCCTTCTAGGCCCGAAAGGTCTGCAAGATTGGTCGGGCCTAGAAGGCCCTCCTACGCTTGTTCAAGAAAATTCTTCAGCATGGCATGGCCGTGTTGCGTGAGAATCGATTCCGGATGGAATTGCACACCTTGCACCGGCAAGGTTTTATGGCGCAGGCCCATTATTTCATCGAAACTGCCGTCTTCGTTTTCAGTCCAGGCGGTAATTTCCAGACAATCGGGCAAGGAATCTTTTTCGACCACGAGTGAATGATAACGGGTAGCTTCAAACGGACTCGGCAAACCAGAAAACACGCCTTGACCTTTGTGATGCATCAAAGATGTTTTGCCATGCATGATGGTTTTCGCACGAATGACTTTGCCACCAAATGCCTGCCCCAGGCTTTGATGTCCTAAACACACACCGAGAATAGGCACACTGCCGGATAATTTCTCCAGCACTTCCAGCGATACACCGGCTTCATTCGGCGTACACGGGCCCGGCGAAATCACGATACGTTCCGGCTTCAAGGCCGCGATATCGCTGACGCTTAGATCATCGTTGCGGATTACTTTCACCGCCTGACCCAGCTCACCGAAGTACTGGACCAGGTTGTAGGTAAAGGAATCGTAGTTGTCTATCATTAGTAACATGTCATCACTTCTGGCGAGCTAGCCGGTAGGTAATACGATAAAGATCCAAGCCGCCGCGTGCGGCGTTCTGACGATGGCTGGTAAACAGAAGTACCTGCGGCTGCGATAAATCTTCTACCGGACCGAAATTCCAGCCATTCGCCACATTAATTTCGGCGCCTAAAATCTGCGGCGCTAGATAGACTTTTTCCGATCGGCAGGCCAAAAGCAGGTTAATTGGTTTTTCCGCCACGATGTCGTTCGATCGGGAGAATACCAGCGCTTTGCCGGCATCGATCCAGGTCGCATCGAACTCGTCCTTGTCGGTATTTACATCGCCAGCAAGTGGCTTTATTTTGCGCCAATGTTTGCCAGTACGCTTGGCAACAAATAAATCATAGCCACCCGCACCACCATGGCCATTACTGGCGAACAACATTTGCTTGCCGTCGTTGGAAATCGTCGGCGCCCATTCATTGGCTTTTGAATTTACTTCGACGCCAAGATTTTCAATGGCACCAAAATTTGATGTTTTGGTATCAAAACTTATCCGATAAATATCGTCGTCACCAATGCCACCAGTACGATCGGAGAAAAAATATACGCTGCGACCGTCAGGCGAAAATACCGGATCGAATTCCTTAGCCGCCGTATTGAAAGTGACCGGCTTTGCATTCGCCCAGGCATCACCGTTGCGGGTTGCGATCCAGATATCCCAGCCACCGGGACCCCCTTTACGATCCGGACTACCCCACAGTAGTGTTTTACCATCCGGACTGATCGCGGCGCGTATTTCGCTCGCCGCAGTCGATGCGACGTCGGGCGCAAGCAAACTGGCCGGCCCATTAAATTCAATCGAACAATCTGCAGCAGCTTGCGCGCTTGCTATCCACATCAATGACGACGCCATGCCAAATATCATTTGTCTTATTTTCATAAACCTCCCGCTGCCTGCTCAACCGCACGAAATAGCGCACGACCTTTATTCATGGTTTCGTCCCATTCTTTTTCAGGATCGGAGTCGTAAACAATACCCGCACCCGCTTGCACATAAAGCCTGCCGTCTTGAATCACGGCGGTACGAATCGCAATCGCGGTATCAGCATCACCCCACCAGCCAAGATAGCCGACGGCACCAGAATAGATATTGCGTTTGATTGGTTCCAGTTCCTGGATAACTTCGAGTGCGCGAATTTTGGGTGCGCCGGATACAGTGCCAGCTGGGAATGTTGCCTTGAACACGTCGGAGAATTTCATATCGCCGCGCAGCTTGCCCTGCACTTCCGAGACGATATGCATGACATGCGAGTAGCGTTCGATCAGGAACCGATCCGGTACGCTGACGCTTCCGGCCTCGGCAACACGGCCAACATCGTTGCGACCAAGGTCGATCAACATCAAATGTTCGGCAAGTTCTTTCGGATCCGCTAGCAATTCTTTTTCGAGCGCGATATCTTCTTCGTGCGTGGCACCGCGCGGGCGGGTACCGGCAATCGGCCGCACGGTCACTTCGCCAGCTTGTAGGCGTACCAGAATTTCCGGTGACGAGCCGACAATTTGTGTACCGCCCAGATCAAGAAAATACATATACGGCGATGGATTCAAGGCACGCAATGCCCGATAAACATCCACCGGACGCGCACGGAACGGCACGCTCATGCGTTGCGACAATACGACCTGAAAAATATCGCCAGCGCGGATATATTCTTTCGACTTTTCAATGGCTTCGATAAAGCCCTGCTTGGTGAAATCGGAAACAAAATCGCTTTCATTCAATAACGACGGATCAAGCACGTCCGGATACGTCGCGCCGCTGTGCCGCAAACGGTGCGTTAGTGCATCCAGCCGGCGCTGCGCTTTGGCATAGGCCTGTGGTTCGTTCGGATCGGCGTGAACGATTAAATACAGGCGGCCTTTCAGATTATCAAAAACGGCCAGCTCTTCGCTCAACATCAATAAAACATCCGGCGTGCCGAGTTCGTCTTTCTTGTTATTGCCCGCTGCCAATCGCGGTTCGATATAGGCAATACTTTCAAAACCGAAATAACCGACCAAGCCACCGGTGAACGCCGGTAGCTCGGGGATTTTTGGCACCCGAAAACTTTCGCGCAGTGCATCGATTTCTTCGAGCGGATTTTCCAGATGTACGGTGTTGACGTGTTCGCCGTATTCATGAATTTGCATGTCGTGGCCATACAAACTGAAAACGCGTTTTGCCGGAAGGCCAATGATGGAATAGCGACCCCAGGTTTCGCCGCCTTCTACCGATTCGAATAAATAAGTATGTGGGCCATCGGCCAGTTTCAGATAAACCGATAGCGGCGTGTCGAGATCGGACAAGACCTCGCGAACAACGGGGATTCGGTTGTAACCTTCAGCAGCGTATTGCTGGAATTGTTCTTGAGTGATCACGCGGTGTTTCCTTGCAGACATTATTTATGGACATGGTTTGACGAGCACGACTGTGCGGTTGCCATAGCCATTGCCAGCAGGGAAACGGATTGTTATGGGTGAACTTCATGGCCGTACTTTAGCGATTTCCGCGCGCATTTGTCCAATAACTTCTTCATAGTTGGGTGCATTGAAGATCGCCGAACCCGCAACAAAGGTGTCGGCACCGGCAGCAGCAATTTCAGCGATGTTATCGACTTTCACTCCGCCATCAATTTCCAGACGAATGTTTTTGCCTGTGCGATCAATCATTTGTCGCACCTGCTTCAGCTTTGTCAAGGCCGACGGGATAAAACTCTGACCACCGAAACCGGGGTTCACCGACATCAGTAAAACCAGATCCAACTCTTCCAAAACATAATCGAGCACATCAATTGGCGTGGCCGGATTCAATACCAAACCCGCCTGACAACCGGTCGATTTAATCAGCTGGATAGTGCGATGAACATGCTCGCTGGCTTCGGGATGAAAACTAATCAAGGTTGCGCCCGCCTTCGCAAAATCGGGAACAATGCGATCAACCGGCTTCACCATTAAATGCACATCAATCGGCGCGGTCACGCCATGCTTACGCAGGGCTTCGCAAATCATCGGGCCAATGGTGAGGTTGGGCACATAGTGGTTGTCCATGACGTCGAAGTGAACCCAATCGGCACCGGCTTTCAGAACGGCATCGACCTCTTCGCCGAGCTTGGCGAAATTGGCAGACAGAATAGAGGGGGCGATGATGGCATTGGACATGGTCATTTTTTTCCGCGAATTTTCTGGATTTGGTCGTAGGCTGCATTGATATCGGTCGCGCGTTTTTCTGCGAGCTCGCGAATTTCTTTCGCGGCGCCGGCCACTTTATCTGGATGGTATTGCGCTATTTGTCGGCGATAAGCGGCTTCAATCTCTTCGTCGCTGGCTTGTGAAACCACTTCTAATATTTGGTATGGATCTTTTTCCGACACTGATTTTTTTTCAGGGCTGTTTTCTTCCGAAGACGCCGCTGATGAAAACCTACTCATCCAGCCCATATCAATGACATAACCCAGCAGCATGCCTGCAATTAAAAACGGCGGTCGCCCGCGTCCAATCACGATTGCCAACAAAAGCCCAACTACAGTCCATTTATATTTCATTGTATTTTTGTCCGCTTGAAGCCATTGGGCTGTGCTGAATACCATTTTGCAAACTCGGCGATATCTTTAGGCTGCAACTGATTGGCGATGCTGCTCATCGGTGCGACCTTGCGCACGCCACTACGATAATCGTTTAATGCCTTACGCAGATAGGCTTCGTCCTGCCCCGCCAGATGCGGCGTGCCCGGAACGAGACCAATACCGTTTTCCCCATGACAAGCCGCACACAAACCCAGCTTGGCCGGTTTATTAGCCAGAGCGGGGCTTGAGAATGCAAGAATTAAAAAAAACAGTGAAATAATCGCTTTCATGCCGATATTGTAACAGCGCCAAAGCATCCATCGGCCTTACAATAGCGACAGTTCAACGAATTTCCGGAATCTGCTTGTGACAACAACTCTGCACACTTCCAACCTACCCGGCCTGCCCTTGCTGCACCGTGGCAAAGTCCGCGATGTTTATGGCCTCGATAATCAACGCTTGCTGATGGTCGCTAGCGATCGTTTGTCGGCCTTCGATGTGGTGTTACCCGACCCAATTCCCGGCAAGGGCGAAATGCTTTGCCAGATATCAAATTTCTGGTTCGATAAAACTGCGCATCTTATTCCGAATCATTTAACGCATGAATCGGTTGCTTCAGTGTTGCCTGAAGGTGTTGATTTGGCTTTATATGCCAAGCGCTCGGTGGTGACCAAGAAGTTGAAACCGGTGCCGGTGGAAGCGATTGCGCGCGGTTACATTATTGGCAGTGGCTGGAAGGACTATCAAAAAACCGGTGCCATTTGCGGCATTGATTTGCCTGCGGATTTGCAGCAAGCCGAACAATTGCCGACGCCGATTTTTACGCCATCGACGAAGGCAGCGGTGGGCGATCATGATGAAAACGTCAGCTTTGACAGCATCGTTGAACTCATCGGTGCGGACCTTGCCGAACAAGTGCGTGCGGCAACGCTGGAGATCTACGAATTCGCAGCCCGTTATGCCATTCAACGCGGCATTATTATTGCCGATACCAAATTGGAATTTGGTCTTGATGAAAACGGCGTACTGCATGTGATGGATGAAATGCTGACACCGGACTCTTCACGTTTCTGGCCGGCCGATTCCTATCAAATCGGAATCAGCCCGCCAAGTTACGACAAACAATTTGTCCGTGATTATCTGGAAACGCTGGACTGGAATAAAACCGCACCCGGACCTTCGGTGCCTGCAAATATTATCGAAGTGACGCGTGCAAAATATGCCGAGGCGTTAAAGCGGCTGGCCGATATTACACTGTCGTAGTTTTATTGTTTTAGTTTTAAGGAGAACCCCATGCGCCGAGTTGACGAGCTACTGGATAATTATTCGACGGACCACCAGAACCCGACGAATCAATGGATTCACGTATTTTGCGTGCCCGCGATTGTCTGGTCGGTCACGGCCTTATTGTGGTGCATTCCAGTGCCCTACCAATATTTGAATCCGGGCTTCTGGGGCGCGCTTGCCATGTTTGCTGCTTGGGCCTATTACTGGCGGCTATCAAAAACATTGGCGATTGGCTTATTGATCAGCTTCACTGCGGCCGGTTTTTTGAATCGCTGGATTCTCTATAGCTACGGCATCTTTGTTTTATTCGGGCTTGCCGTTGGCGTATTTGTCCTTGCATGGATCGTGCAATTTATCGGCCATAAAATTGAAGGCAAACGCCCGAGCTTTTTAACCGATGTGGTGTATTTGCTCGTTGGCCCGATGTGGACACTGCGTAAACTTTATTATCGTCTCGGCATAAAAGCCTAAATGACTCATCACCGAATCGGCGCCCGCGATGGGTTTCTCATTGCGGTGATTTGTTTTGCTTGGGCGGGTAATTTCATCACTACCGCGCTTGGCGTGAGGGAACTGCCACCGATATTATTCTCTGCGGTTCGCATGGGCATATTGGCGATTGTGCTATTGCCCTTTCTTAAAATCCCCGCGCGCGAGCAATGGTCACGCCTCACGGTCGTTGCACTCAATAATGGCGCGATACATTTAAGC
Organism: Arenimonas sp.; assembly: GCA_043721835.1. GTDB lineage: Bacteria > Pseudomonadota > Gammaproteobacteria > Xanthomonadales > Xanthomonadaceae > Arenimonas. Next base: position 12,741 of record JAYSQD010000196.1, read on the forward strand.
CTGTGTGCGATTGCCTTGAAGCTTGCGGGTGACTTGGCTTCACCGGCCATTGCCTTGCAAAGCTATGTGCCGATGTCGGCATTGTTGGCGTGGTGGTTACTGGGCGAACGCTTTGCCTGGCGTACCGGGCTGGCGATTGCCATTTGTTTTGGCGGCGTATTGATTCTTGGTTTTGATCCGATTGTTTTAGACAAACCCTCTGCACTATGGACGATGCTGGCGGCCGCCTTTTTTCTTGCACTCGGTACCATCTGGATGCGCGGCCTGCAAGGCGTTGATGTGATCCAGCAACAAGGTTGGTCGGCCTTGATTAGCGTGCTGCCCATGACTGCCGTGAGCTTTCTGCTGGAAACCGATGTCGTCCCTGCCATAACGAACGCCAGCATGACGACCTGGGCCTGCGTGACGTACTCGGCTCTGGTTTCTTCATTGCTGGGTCATGGACTTTATTTCGCATTGGTAAAACGCCATCCCGTCGCACAAATCACGCCCTATCTTTTATGTGCGCCGGTGATGGCGGTGATATTCGGCATTATGGTCTGGGGCGACAAACCCGGTCCGAAGTTATTTATCGGCGGCGCGATGGTGATCGGTGGCGTGCTGATTATTGCGTATCGAAATATTACGAAGAGTCGAACGTAGGGGCGCTTGCTTGCTGCGCCCTAAGACACAGCGAAAATTTTATTGAACGAAATAATGCGACGCCGTGGGAGCGTCCGTCAGGCGCGAATGAGCTGCTGAGTTGCTCGAAGTCAGCCGGTCTCCGACAAAAATACTCGGGATCACGATATTATCTCCTTCATGGTGCGCTGTAAGATAAAAATTTCTCCGAGCATTCGCGCCTTACAGCGCTCCCACGAATCCTAATAAAAAACGGGCCGAAGCCCGTTTTTATTTTTGATTTATACCGAAATTAAAGCACTGGCTTCCAATCATCTTTCTCGTTTGGACGCAGCAACCAGCGGCATAATGCCGGCAGGAAGATGATCGCGGCAATCATGTTCACGATAAACATGAAGGTCAGCATGATGCCCATGTCGGCCTGGAATTTAAGGTCGGAGAACATCCACATCGCAACGCCCACTGCCAGTGTCAGCGCGGTGTATGAGATAGCGATACCGGTCGTTTTCAATGCAATGAAGTAGGACTCGCTCAAGGTATGACCTTGTAGCATGGCCTCACGCATACGGGCGAAGATGTAGATGCCATAATCAACACCAATACCAACACCTAGCGCAACCACAGTCAGCGTATTCACTTTCATGCCGATATCGAGAATTGTCATCAGTGTGTGACCCAACTCGGTTACGAGCACCAAAGGCAACATCACGCACAATGCCGCACGTGCAGATTTAAAACTAATCCAGCACATTAAAAATACGGCAGCATAAAGCAGCCACAAAATCGTATGCTCCGATTCACGCACCGTGTCGTTAATGGCGGCTGCCACACCAAGATTACCGGTGCCTAAACGAATATTCACGTTATCGGTACTGTAGCTTTCACCTTTATCTGTTGCTGCTTTTTCAGCCGCATCACGTTTTTTGGCGAAACCTTCGACATACAATTTATTTTCTTTGCGGAAATCTTTAACTTCCTTAACGATACGATCAATTGTCGTTGCTTTATGATCGGCCGCAAAAACCATGACTGGCATTGTGCGGCAATCGGCGTCAAGCAGGCCACTATCAGTATCAAAACTCTGGGTCGCTTGCCGCAGAGTATCGCTATCTCGCGGCAGGGTACGCCATTTGACGGAGCCCTCATTCCAGCCAGCGTTCGCAATTTTTGCGGCGATTGGCAAGGTCATGACCTGTTCAACACCTTCGACATTGTTCAGATGCCATGCTAAACGATCAATGGTTTCCATCGCCTTGTAACTGGTAGTGCAGGCCGAAGGACCGGCCTCGACAATCACATTGAGAATGTCAACGCCCAAACCAAATTCTTTACTGATGGCAACCGCATCCTGGTTGTAGCGTGAGGCCGGAATACCAAAAGTTTTCATGAACTTGTTTTGTACCGGTGGCCGCAATTCCGCAACGCCCTGCTCGGCATCACCAATTAGCACCTTATTGCCTTGCATCCAGGCAAAGAACCAAATTAATGCACCGAATACGATGATCATGGCAGCAGGTTTTGGTTTGCTGAAATTACTGAGAAACGCCCAGATTTTATCGAACTGCGTTAACTGGCGAAGACGATAAGCACGTTTACGGTCCATATTGCGAAGCTTGGTATAGCTCAGCAAAACCGGCAGCAATACCAAATCGGTCAAAATGGTAAAGGCCACGCCAATAGTCGCAGTGACGGCCAATTCGCGAATCATCTGGATATCGATCACCATGATGGCGGCGAAGCCGATGCAACCGGCAATAAGTGCAACCGTTCCAGGAATCAACAAGGCGCGGAATGAATTACGAGCCGCTACCAGTGGTGGATGTGCATTTTTTGCACGCTCTCTCAACTCGGCAACGGTGCCTTCTTCCAAGCCCCCGAAGAAAATTTCGCCACGGAATCGATTGATCATTTGTTCGCCATGACTAACCGCGATCGCAAATATTAGGAACGGTGTCAGCATATTCATCGGGTCGATGCCGTAACCCAGCAAGCGCAAAGCTCCCAGCATCCAGACCACCGACACCATCGCCACAAATACCGTGAGCGAGGCCAGCTTTATCGAACTTGAATAAATAAACAGCAGCAGCCAGGTAAACGCAATTGTGACGATGAAAAACCACCCGACCGATTTTGCGCCATCGGTAATGTCACCCACCACTTTTGCAAAACCAATAATACGAATTTTGATGTTACCGTTTTCATATTTCTTGCGGAGCTTTTCAAAATCGTCGGCGATTTTCGGATAGTCGGTTTTTTTGCCTTTGGCTTCCGGGATTAAATCCGCCCAAATCATGGTGGCGGAATAATCTTTGGCTACCAAACGACCGACAATATTCGCTTTGACAATATTGCCGCGAATGGTATCGAACTGTTCGGCTGTTCCGGTATTGGATGATGGTGAATAATTATTGGGAATGACATTGCCACCGGCAAAGCCGTCTTCTACCACTTCCACAAAACGCACGTTGGGTGTAAACAAGGAACGTACACGTGCATCGTCGGTGGAGTCGAGACTCAAGACGTCGTTGCTCACTTTTTCCAGCGTGCCCATGTAGGCATCGCTGAAAATATTACCGTCTTCGGCAAATACGCCTACTAACACACGGTTGGCACCGCCAAAACCTTCTTCGTATTGCTCGAAGGTTTTCATGTATTCATGTTGACGCGGGATTTGCTTTTTGAAGCCGGCATCAACGGTGAGTTGCGATGCAAAATAAAGCATCGCCAATGTTATAGCCGTGAATAAAATCAGAACAAAAGGGCGGGAACTGAAAACAATTTTTTCAGCAAAATTACAGAATGCCGACGGCTGATTATTGCTTGGAAGGCTCATGGTGTCTCCGTATTTGCTGTAAATAGTTCTGCACCTTTATCGCCGACCAGAACTAACTGACCATCACTTGAATTTGTTGCCGCCGAGAATACCGGCACTTCGCCTGATTTTGTTTGAACAACACTCGAAGTAAATGCTGATGCGGCGTCGTTTCTTCGCAACACTATGCCATTCGCACCCACTAATACAGCACCACCATTAAGCAAATCCACACCACCCATCAAGCTTACATGGCTATTTGATTCAAGCTTATTCCAGCTATCGCCGCGATCGGTAGATTCAAAAATATTGCCACGCAAACCATAAGCTAGAATATTATTGTCATTCCATGACATCACACCAAACATGGAGCCTTTATAAGGAAACGCCAACCTATTCCAGGTCGCGCCTTTGTCGGAAGAGCGATAAACCGTGCCGCGTTCGCCTACAAGTACCAAGGTGCCGTCGGTCAATTGCGTCATCGCATTGAAATGCGGATCGGCTTCATCACCCAAGGCCAAATCTTCTTCGCGAAAAGTCCCGGCTTCACTAGCCACAGGGGCTGCTTTCGGCACAGCAACCGTCGTATTAATTTTACGTGGTGTCCAAGTAGCACCACCGTCTTGGGTTTCCAACATTAAACTATAGGCACCTATGGCAAAGCCGTGCTTGGCGTCCATAAACAATAGATCAAGAATAGGTGCGCCTTGTGCAGGATTCTCTGAACCTGCCACATAAATATCGATGCGCTGACGTGCCCAGGTTTTACCACTATCGGCCGAGGCAAGAATGATGCCGTCATGACCGGCAGCCCAAAGCTGCTGGTCAATCGCAGCAATGCTTGTCAGAGTTGATCGGGTAGGAATATTGCTGACTTGTGTCCATGTTTTCCCATCAATTGATGTAAGTACATGGCCGCGTTCACCCACAGCAAAATATCCGGAATTGGTTCGTGCGATATCTAGTAAAAGTGTCTTGGCAGCGAGTGTTTTTATTTCGGCCGGCAACTCGGCTGAATCGACAGATGCTTGGCCTGCTGTTTGTGCAAACAGTGGCAAGGTCATCGCGAGCAAGAAAGTAAGGAGATAAGGCTTACTCGAAGAATGCGAATTCGACATGATGGTCCCTTGGCGTTTTTTTTGAAGCCCCAAAAACAGCCGCGCCCTTTGCGGGCGCGGCTTTCAAAACTATCGCTTAGCGTACGCCGCTACTACGCAGTTCTTGTGGCGAGAAGTTCGCCGCTGAGGTTTGGTAACTGAAGTCAAACGGTTTTTCCTGATTATCCAGCAAGCCGGCAATGTAACGACCGGATTTCAAATCATGATGGGTTTCTAGTGTTGACCAGAAGGTAGGTACTTCGTAGTAGTTAATCGAAGGAGCTTCGGAATAACGCCACAAATTGCCTTGGCCATCGTAGTGATCGATCACGAGGATTTGATAGCTGTCTTCATCGAGATAGAAAGTACGACGACTATTGATATGACGCTTGCCAGCTTTCAGTTTTGCTTCCACAACCCATACGCGATGCAACTCATAGCGCAGATAGTCCGGATTCAAATGGTTAGGACGAATCAGGTCTTTTACTTTGGTATTACCACTATGTGCCTTGTAGGAATTGTAAGGCACCAACATTTCTTTTTTGCCTTCCAGTGTCCAGGTAAAACGATCCATCGCACCGTTAAACATATCGGTCATGTCATTGGTACGCAGGCCGTCGGTGGCAGTACCGGGATTATCGTAAGCCACGTTAGGTGCCAGACGAACACGACGTTGACCAGGGTTATAAATCCAGGCTTTACGTGGCTGTGCAGCAGCATTCAGTGATTCATGCACCAACAATACTTGGCCAGCCAAACGCGGCGGACTCAACACTTCTTGCTTGAAGTAAATAAGAATATTGTTGATGTTTTCCGAGGTATTGCCGGGCTTGTAGTACAGGCCGAGCAATTCTTCTTTTAAACGCACCATTTGATAAGCACCCGAAGCCGTCGGCGCAGCCTGATTGGCATAGCGAACACCCGAGATACCTTTGTATTTCAGTTTGTGATTCCAGATGACTTCATAGGCATTGCCTGGAATCGGGAACGGAAAACCTTCCGCGCAATTTTGAATGCCTTCACCATTGGCGATTAATTTACACGCGGTCGCATTTTTCTTGGTGAAGTCATAAGTACGTTGCGGAAACGATGCACTGCGGCGGGTTGGGTACACAATCATTTTAAAGGTCGGATACTTCTTGAACATGGCCATTTGGCCTGCCGACAATTGGTCTTTGTACTGGTCGGCATTCGCCGGTGTAATGGTGAACTTCGGTTTATCGGCCGCGAAGGGATCTGGATGGAACATCCCGGCCTTATAGCTAGCTGGCGGGCGCGTAATACCACCATCCCAGGCAGGAATGGTGCCTTCAGCGTTACCGGCTTTTTCAGCGCCGACTGGCGTTAACTTGCCACCCAACTGTGCTGCTTTATCTGCACTAACAGCTGCCTGTGCAGTACCAATCGAAAATACGGCTGCACTGGCGAAAACGACAAGTGCGGTTTTATTAAATAATTTCATTCGATGCCCTCCCTATATGGCTTAGAACGAATACTTGACACTGAATGACGCGAAATCGCGATCACTGATTTGGTTCAAACCATCCGCGCCATAAAAACGCGTCCAGCTTAAATCGAACACTACTTTATTCAGATAGTTAGCTTCAGCACCAACAGTAAGTGTTTTACGACCTTCCAGGAAGTTACCACCTGGACCTGGGGTGATACCGTTCACATCATGACTGAAGGCAAGACGTGGTGAAAATGTAATTGGCGTGCCCATAAAGCTGTTGTAGTCGGCACGGGCAGCTAAGCGGTAACCCCATGAGAATGGAGTTGGGAAGCCGTTGTTATCGGTCAGCGGATTACGTAAAGCGCCGGCATTGGCCGGGTTATTCAAGGCTGCGGCTAATGCGAAGAATTGTGGACTTCCTACAATTGGACTAGCGTTGTAGGCAGTAATTAGAGCTAACAAGTTACTGTTCAAAGACGGACCGCCGCCAGTATCAGTACCTTCACCTTCGTAACGAAGTACCGAAGGATCTTCCAGATTCCATACTTCAGTTGCACCGACCTCACCCACCAATGCAATTTGATCTGCACCAAGGGCTTGACCAAACGCTTTGGTAAAGGTCATTTGCAATTGGCTCACTTCCTTTCTACGCCAGCCCTTCACTTCCTGACCTGAGCTAAACGCACCGAGTTGGCTTGAAAAACGTACCGCCGTAGGAGCACCGCCGGCTTGCAATACTGGGTTCAGCGGTGAGAGTGATGCAAACAGCAGCTCCACATCGTCAACCTGCAATGGCACATTTGGGCGATAGCTGAGCTCACCCTGCCAGGCTATGCCGCCTGGCAAGGTCGTGTTAAAGCTCATACCGTAGAGTTGGATATCCTCAGGATACTCAACGAAATACGATGCGTTCTTGGCTGCAGATACGCCGCCGCCAGCGATAAACCCTGCCACATTTACCGCATTACCCGATAGCAACGGCAAGCGGCTGTGATAGTTCATGGCATAGAAAGCAAAATCGGTTTGATTGAGATTTTCTGCAAAGTAACGAATTGCGCCACCAAACTGGCCGCTATCGCTGGTTTTACGATCACGTCCGCGAGGAACCGCATTGTTGCAAGCGCTGGTTAACAGAGCACCCGCTGTGGGCGCTCCATATGTAGCCACCAATGCTGCATAACGATCGCTGTTGGTAACGCTGCCACCAGGAGCACAGGTAGCCGCAAAACGCTCTGGGTTATTCACCGGCTGACCTGCAATACCGAAACCTAGCATGACGTAGGTGCCACCGTTGGTAGCGAAATCATTTTGGCTAAAATAGGTGCCGGCTGGATCAGCTTCGGTTTGTTCAAATTCGGTCAGATAGAAACCTTCGACCGACAAATTGTCGGTAATACCAAATGATCCCCAAAGCGCATCCACTGGCAGGAATGCTTCTTTCAGTTCTGCACCAGCGACGCGGAGCTTGGAGACATCAATTGGGTTAATAACGTTGATACCACCTTGGATGAAGGTGCTTTCACCCCAGCTAATGACTTGACGGCCAACGCGAACGTTTAATTTATGATCGCCAAGATCAAAACTACCGTAAACAAATGCGTCCAGCAAACGGAAGTCTTTGCCGACTTTTTCTCTTGCTGCAGCTGATAATTCTGCGCGGTTTGCATTTTCCATATCGTAAAAATAACTGGCGCGCATGAAAGCACCAAAATTTTTATATTTCAGATCCATTTCGGAAGTGATTTTGAAAGCTTGCGAAATCGCATCGCCTTGTTGATAAAGCCGATCACCATCATCGCGATTGACCGAAAAACGACCTCGTGCATTTTGTTGTGCCAACGAGCCAGGGAAGGTGCCCAAAGTATTGAAAGGCGCCGCGATTCCTTGGTTGGCACCACCAATCAAAGGATTGAAGTTCGCCTTGCCGATTAAGTTGGGATCAATATCTTCAGTACGCCATGAATAGCCCAGTGAAACCGTTGTATCGATGCTGCCGGTTAACTCACCTTTTTCAAATTCAAAGGCCTGTACTGCTGGAGCTGAAAGCAATGCAAAAGCGACAGCCATTGCCAAAGGTGCACGAGCTCGAAGCTCGGTGGAACGATTTAGGTTTTTCATTAGATTTATTCCTGATCAGCAGCAAAAGTTTTTTGAATTACAAGCCCCGCGAGGCAGATTCGAGAAAATCGTTAAATTTTCGCAATTCTGCGTCTTTATTGCGGACGCTCCCCCCGGAGACTCGGTTTCCAGTACTTGCATATTAAGAGTCCGTTAGAAAATCGCAATGCTCGGGCGTACGGTTTAACAAAATATTTCCATGTTGCGGTGCACAAAATTGAGTTTTCCCTCTAATTTACTGGCTAAACGGCCTAGGTTGGTAGTCAAGCGTCATACGGGCAGGTACGGTGTCAAAGACCCAATCCTCACTCAAACGCGCAAAAAAACCCGGACCCAAGCCATTCGCCAACCCTGAAAATGCAGCAAATCGAAGCATAAATCGGAATAAAAAATCAGGAACTCTTACAACCATGGTCTTTGGCGAAGACCTTTCCAAACTGCGTAAAAGCATTTGGTCGAAGCCTAAACTCTCACCACCGGGCAAATCTAGGGTTATTGGATTGGAATCGGGCAATTCCAATGCTTTTATGACCGCGCCAGCAACATCGGCAGCATGCACGGGCTGACGCAAGCCGGCAGCGTTTTTTGGCAACAGCACAAATTTGTAGCGTTTTGCTATGCGCAACCAGCGCGACAAACTTTGATCGCGCCCCATTCCGTAAATTAATGTCGGTCGCAGGATTATTAAATTTCTTACTGCATTTTCAGCGTGTTGCACAAGCCGCTGTTCGCTTTCATGTAGCACTTGAGCCAGTTTGCGTTCATTTGGATCTGGCGAATTTTTTTTAGTAATAATACTGGTCGAACTCAGCGCAATAATTTTTTCTGTTTTTATATTGGATGATAACAACCAGTTTGAAAAAGCATCCAGTGGCCCAAGGCTAATAATGGCATCGTAATATTCTTCGCTTGATTTGAAATTTGAAAACTCTGCCTGCTGCCAGACAATATTTTGTTCGTTTACATTTTTCTGGCGTGAAATGGCCATTGCTTGATATTGCGAATCACGCAGCAAGGGCAGCAAGGCATCGCCTACTTGACCCGACAATCCGAATATAAGCAGCTTATTCACGGAATATTTTTATTGAGTTGCCATTTCAAAAAGACAAAGGCCGAAACTGCTGCAATCAATGAAGCCAATAAAATACCGAGACGATAACTTACTTGCAGCATTTCGCCCTGCCCTTCAAAAGCGAGCGAGCCAATAAACAAACTCATGGTGAAACCGATGCCACATAACATCGACAGGCCCCATAGCATGGAAAGACTAAGCCCGTCGGGCAGCCGCACCCATTTTAATTTCAGCAACACATAAGCCATGCCAAACACCCCGATCTGTTTGCCAATGAACAAGCCCATCACAATGCCCAATGGAATAGGATCCATTAAATTCGACCATTGAATGCCTTGCAGGGAAACACCAGCGTTGGCAAATGCAAACAATGGCAAAATGAAATACGCCACCCATGGATGCAGAAAATGTTCGAGCTTTTCCGATGGCCTTACTGCACCATCATCAGTACTTCCAAGCGGAATACATAAGCCGAGCACCACTCCGGCCAGCGTGGCGTGCACACCGGATTTTAAGACCGCGACCCACATAACAAGACCAATCATCAAGTAGGCGCTTAAACGTATGACATTGAATTTATTGAGTACCCACAAACAAAAAATCGCACCCACAGCAATGCCCAGTGAAAGCAGAGACAGATTCGACGTATAAAAAATCGCAATGATAATAATGGCGCCAAGATCATCCGCCACTGCAATTGCTGTCAATAATAATTTCAGCGCCACCGGCACTCGTGAACCGAGCAATGACAGCACTCCCAGTGCAAAGGCAATATCGGTAGCCGCAGGAATAGCCGTGCCACTGATGGCGACAGGGTCGTTCCAGTTGAAAGCCGCGTACAAAGCCATAGGCACGACCATGCCGCCTAATGCACACATGGCAGGCAGCATGATTTGTTTTCTATCGGCGAATTGCCCCTCGATAAATTCGCGCTTTAACTCCAGACCCACCAGTAGAAAAAAAATCGCCATAAGGCCATCGTTAATCCACAGCAACAAAGGTTTTTTTATTGCGAAATCGGCTACTCCCATATGAATCGGGAAATTCAGGAAATTCTGGTACAAGCCTACTAAATCGGTATTGGCAACTGTCAATGCAATGATGGATGCGGCCACCAGCAGGATGCCGCCAGCGGCTTCCAGGCGGAAAAAATCCATCAAGCGGTCATAGGCTCGTATCGATAATGATCTTTTAGTTTGCATAGATCGATATTAACACCGTCGCATTAGCTCCGATGCAGGAGGCAGTGTGTTTCGTAGGAGGCCGCTTGCGGGCGACATGGAGGCTGCTGGCAGGCAATGCAAATATCAACAATGTAATTCAAAGAATTGCAAATATCTAATGCGAAAAAAAGGGAGGTGTCGTCGCCCGCAAGCGGCCTCCTACGAGGAATATTGAATGTCGCCCGCAAGCGGCCTCCTACGAAAAGCAATCATCCCCATACATTAAATAATTCGAATCCGAGCCAGGACGAAAACAGGACGAACAAAATAAAACCTTCGCTACGGTTAATTCGCAAATCACCACCCAGAATCGGATACAAGGCCAGCGTGAATGCCATTGCTGCAGGCAATTCAAAACCAATAAAAGACACCGGCAACATCATGGGCTTGACAATTGCCATGCCGCCAATAATAAATAACAAATTGAACAGGCAAGCGCCCAATACCATGCCCGCCACAAGATTGGCTTTGCCGCTGCGTGCTGCCAATATCGCCATTACTACTTCGGGCAATGCGGTGCCGATCGCCACCACCGTTAATCCGTTTAATAAAGGCCCAAAGCCAAGGGATAGGCCAATGACAGGTGCTGCATTAATGACTAGTTTTGCACCGAAAAATAATAAAACTGCACCCATTAAAATTCGTACTGCATTCATCGCGGGCGAAGTATTGGTTTCGAAAGCTTCTGCGACTTCTTTTTGAAGCTCGGCGGTTTCGTTATTGGCTCGTTGCATAATCACGAACACAGCGACAACAAACGCAATCACCAGCAAGCCGCCTTCCCAGCGTTGCAAGCCACCATCCAAACCCAGTAGTAGTACGGCACCCGTGGCAACCAGCACAAAAACAATTTGCAATGCCAGCGAACGCATGCCCAGCAACATGGGGGCCGAGATGGCCGCCAATGCCAGCGTCAGGCCAATATTGACGATATTACTGCCGACGGCATTGCCTAATGCCAGTTCTGGCTGACCACTGAAAACGGCGAAAGCATTGACGGCCAATTCGGGAATTGATGTGGCAAACAACATCATCAACACACCGGTTTTAAAACCGGACAAGCCCAGGCGTTGCGACAATCCAGCAAGACCTTTCACCGCAGAATCACCGCCCAATAACAAGACCAATAATCCGCAGAAAAATAGACCGATACTGATTAACATTGCATTGCCCCTTAGTTTTTTAGCGAGTTTTTTTCATGCTTTTCAGCGTCGTGCCTTATTTCTTTTTAGGAATATACAAATCGGTAATGGTGCCTTCGTAGACTTCTGCCGCCATACCAATAGACTCGCCCAAGGTCGGATGCGGATGAATACTGTGACCAATATCCCCTGCTTCGCAGCCCATTTCAATCGCAAGTACCACTTCGGAAATCAAATCACCGGCATTCAGCCCCACAATGCCGCCGCCAATAATGCGATGGGTGGCTTCGTCAAAAATTAATTTAGTGAAACCTTCGGTGCGGCCGATACCAATCGCGCGGCCACTGGCTGCCCAAGGGAATTTACCCACACCAATAGTGAGATTTTTTTCTTTCGCTTCGGTTTCGGTCACACCGACCCAGGCAATTTCGGGATCGGTGTAGGCTACCGATGGAATGACACGTGCTACCCATTCACGTTTTTCACCCGAAGCCACTTCGGCAGCGAGCTTGCCTTCATGGGTCGATTTGTGCGCGAGCATGGGGTTGCCGACCAAATCACCAATTGCAAAAATATGCGGCACATTGCTGCGCATTTGCCGATCGACCGGAATAAAACCGCGATCAGTCACGGTAACGCCTGCAAGTGGCGCGTTGAGCTTGCCGCCATTGGGCGCGCGGCCCACGGCCACTAACACACGGTCGAAGACTGTTTTTTCCGGAGCTGCGCCTTCAAAGCCGACATGAATGCCATCTTTTTTTGCTTCGACTTTTGCTGCCTTGGTTTTAAGATGAATTACGACACCGGTTTTTTTCAAACGATCAGCCAAGGGTTTGACCAAATCCTTATCGGCACCCGGCATCAACTGCTCGGCCATTTCGACCACGATCACTTCACTGCCCAGAGCGCGATAGACCGTTGCCATTTCCAAACCGATAATGCCGCCGCCAATCACCAGTAAATTTTTCGGAATGTCATGCAACATCAAGGCATCGGTGGAATCCATTATGCGAGGATCTTCCCAAGGAAAGCCCGGCAATTTTACTGGCTGTGATCCAGCGGCAATAATGCATTGCTGAAAGCCGAGCACTTGTTTGCCTGTTGCAGTTTCTATTTCAAGTTGATTCGGCGAAATAAATTTAGCTGTGCCCATTACCGTGCGAACTTTTCGTTGTTTCGCCATACCCGACAAACCGCTAGTCAAAGTGCCGACCACTTTTTCTTTATGCGTGCGTAATTTTGCCAGATCAATTTTTGCTTCACCAAAGCTGACGCCATAATCGGCGGCATGCTTTGCTTCTTCAATCACTTCGGCAGCATGCAGCAAAGCCTTGGACGGAATGCAGCCAACATTGAGACAAACGCCGCCCAATTGTGCATAGCGTTCGACCAATACGACATCCATACCCAAATCGGCCGCACGGAAAGCGGCGGTGTAACCACCGGGCCCGGCGCCAAGCACGACTATCTGGCAGGAAATATCGGCATTGTCTTTAGCAACGCCAACCGGAGCTGCCACTGTTGCAACGATAGGCACAGAGGCTTTGTTCTCAATTGGCGATACAACCATAGCAAATTTTTCAATCGCCGCTTCTGTCGTTTCAACAATCGCAATGATGTCGCCTTCTGACAATTCATCGCCAATTTTCACGCGCAATTCTTTCACCACACCCGCAGTACTTGCAGGCACTTCCATCGTAGCTTTGTCGGATTCAAGCGTGACCAGACCCTGATCTTTTTTAACCGTGTCGCCAAGCTTGACCAATATTTCTATCACCGGAACCTTCGTACTGCCACCAATATCCGGAACCTTTAGTTCGATGCTGCTCATAGTGTTATGCCTTCGATAATCACAGCAATAACTGGCGTAAATCGGCCAGTGACTGGGTCAGGAAACTTGCAAATCTTGCAGCAGCGGCGCCGTCGATAACGCGATGGTCATAAGACAAGGACAATGGCAGCATTAGGCGCGGCTGGAATTCGGTGCCATTCCAAACTGGTTTGATTTGCGATTTCGAAACACCAAGAATGGCTACTTCTGGCGCATTAATAATCGGCGTAAAGCCGGTGCCACCAATACCACCGAGTGATGAAATCGAAAAACAACCGCCCTGCATATCATTCGGGCCAAGTTTTTTATCGCGTGCTTTCGCGCTGATGACTGCGAGTTCCTGCGCCAATTCGAGCAAGCCTTTTTTATCGACATCACGAATGACCGGCACGACTAAACCGTCTGGGGTGTCAACGGCAATTCCGACATGGAAATATTTTTTGAGAATCAGATTGTCGCCTTCCAGCGATGCATTGAAGTTCGGATATTTTTTCAGTGCAGCCACCACCGCTTTCATCATGAAAACCAGCGGCGTCACTTTAACGTCCTTGTGTTCTTCGGCAAGTTTTTTGCGGAATAAATCCATCTCGGTGATATCGGCTTCGTCATTTTGGGTGACGTGCGGAATCATCGCCCAGTTGCGCGCAAGATTCGCTCCGGAAATTTTCTTGATGCGTGATAACGGCAATGATTCAATCGCACCGTACTTGGCAAAATCCACTTGCGGCCAAGGAATTAAATTCAAGCCCGAGCCACTGCCTGAATTTGCGACACCCGAAACCAAAGCGGTTTTAACAAATTGCTGCACATCGGTTTTTGAAATGCGGCCACCGCGCTCACTGCCTTTGACTTTGGATAAATCAACACCCAGTTCGCGTGCAAACACTCGCACTGACGGGCTGGCGTAAGGCACATTGGCAGGCATCAAGCCGTCGGCATCAAAACTGACCGGCGGTGTACGAACAGGATTATTTGCAGGCACTGCAGCAACGTCCGGTGTTGGCACCTTGGCAACTGGCGCAGATAATACGGGTTCTATTTTTTTCGGTGCGTCTGCTTTGATAGCTGGTATTGCAGTCGGTGCTGGCGAGGCGGCGGCTTCACCCGATACTTCAATCAGCGCGACAACATCGCCCTCGGACATTTCATCGCCGAGTTTAACTTTAAGCTCGCGCACAATACCCGCAAACGGCGCCGGTACTTCCATCGTGGCTTTGTCCGATTCCAGTGTAATCAAACCCTGATCTTTTTTGACGGTATCGCCCACTTTGATCAAGACTTCAATCACGGGAACACCTTTGCTGCCGCCAATGTCGGGCACCTTTGCTTCTTGCAATACAGACATACAACCCTCCCGCCCACATGGCGTAAGCGCACATTGTCGCCTGTCAAGGCCATTGTCGCCAAGTTTTGGGCTTGCGTGTTGTAGGGGCGCCTGCTTGCTGCGCCCGAAT